>CAYMXK010000537.1:0-2999 GCA_964393915.1 uncultured Prolixibacteraceae bacterium | reverse complement strand
GACAGGGAACAGGGTTAGGGTTGTCACTGGCCTATGATATTGTGAAGGCGCATGGTGGGGAGATCAGGATTGAATCAAAGAATGGAGAAGGAACGGAGCTTATCGTTCTACTTCCAATATTCTGAATCACAGATTAGTAAGATTAATGGATTACTCAGATCGCAAAAATGAATGAATTGAAATACAAGAACATAACAGAGAAAATCATAGGAGCTGCCTTTGAAGTCCATAAATTCATAGGTAATGTTAACTTAAACCATTTGGCAAAATGAAAAACCGACACACATACAAATTAGGGATTCTAATATTCCTCAGCGTTCTAACTTTTCAGCTATCCGGACAGCAAATTATCTTCAATAAACTGCTTCCTGAAGATGCACAACATTTTGATTGGGTTGGAAGTATTACACAGGATAAGAACGGGACTATGTGGTTTGCCACCAGAACCGGATTATACAGTTACGATGGGAATCAAATGACTTCCTTTAGAAATAATCCTTCAGACCCAAATTCATTGTCGAGTAATATTTTGATACCTGTCTGCGCTGATAACAACGGTATTATTTGGACAGGAGGTGTAGGAGGAGGACTTAACCGCCTTGATACAGAAACCGGAGTCTTTACCCATTTTATGCATGATCCAAACCACTCAGGAAGTCTTGCCAATGATACTGTTATATGTATTCACAGGGACAAGGAAGGTACATTGTGGATTGGAACTCATCAAGGACTTGATCAGTTTGATCCGGATACAAATAAATTTAAACATTTCAGACACAATGAAAATAATCCTGAAACCCTCAGCAATAACCAGGTTCGTGTGATTTACGAAGACAAACAGGGCACACTCTGGATTGGAACTGGCAGTGCATATCCGTCAAACGGTGGCGGGCCGGAAGATGGCGGATTGAATCGCATGAATAAAAGTACAGACACTTTTACACGTTACAAGCACGATCCGAACAATAATAAAAGTCTGATAACCAATAAAATAAGCACCATTTTTGAAGACAACCTGGGTACTTTGTGGATTGGAACAACGAAAAATGGATTACATAAAATGGACAAAGAACAGGGGACCTTCACGCAGATATTTTCTGATCCGGAACATCCTGAACAATATACAGGGCTAAATGTAAGTCGCGTGGGCCTGCCATATGATTGCATAACCTTCATTACACAGGATTCCGGCGGAACCTGTTGGTTTGGAACTGTTGGCTCTGGCTTCTATTCCTTTGACCCGGCAACAGAAAAAATAGTGCGCTTTGACGGACCACATAACATCTCATCGGGTTTTACTGACTATCGTGCACGCTCAGGATTTAGCTCACGAGATGGTATATTATGGATTGGAACTCAGGGAGGAAATATTTATTACATGGATCCTTCAGTCAGAGAAATCAAACACACTTCAATTAACGGCGCAGCAATTGTCAGTTTCTATGAAGAACCAAACGGTGATTTTTGGATTGGATCTGTCAATGAACTTTTTAAAACAGACAGGAAAAGTCAAATTATAAAACGATATGTGACAGATGATTATAACCATGATGTTCCCAATAATCTTGGATTTATTGTGAATGGAGATAGTGCAGGAAATGTCTGGGTTGGTACGGCTGTAAGTTTAAATCTGTGGGACAAAAAAAATGAGAGATTTATTGCATACAAACATGATCCAATGAACGATAACAGTATAAGCAGTGATTTCATCATTGCAACATACGAGGACAGCAAATCAAATTTTTGGGTAGCAACTGCTTATGGCCTAAATTTGATGAATCGTAAAACAGGCCTGTTTACAAGATTTTATCCTTATCCTGATAATAAGAATTTAGGCGGCCCCAATATAATAACAAGTATCCTTGAGGATAAATCAGGCAAATTATGGATAAGCAATTGGGCTGGAGGTGGAGTAAACCTGTTTAACCCTGAAAGCAGGAAATTTAAAAGCTACCACAGAGGCAAGTGGTTTGTAAGTCTTTATCAGGATACTGATAATGTAATATGGGTAGCTGGTACCCAAGGACTGTACAGGTTTAATCCGGTTGCAGATAACTTTGAGGTGTTCACGAAAGGTTACATAACTGGAATTTTTGAAGTGAGGAGTATAATTGAAGATAAACAAAAAAACCTGTGGTTAACAACCAGGAATGAAATTATAAAAATAAATCCGCAACGGGATGAAATTAATGTTTTTGGACAAGACTTTGGAGTTGGGCAAAGTGACTTCATTTATAAATCAGCATACTTAAATAAAAATGGTGAAATCTATTTTGGCGATTCAACCGGTTATTTTTCCTTTTTCCCTGATGAGCTTATTAAAAATTTAAAAGCCCCTGAAATTATTTTCACGAGTTTAAGGTTGTCAGACAAGCAACTAAATCCAGGCGATGGTGGTCCTTTAAAAGAGGATTTGAATGCGCAAAAAGAGATTACGCTTCGATACGATCAGAATGTATTTTCGTTTGATATAGCAGTCATTGATTATGCCAATCCCAAACAAAACCGGTTAAGTTATATTCTTGAAAACTATGACATTAGCTGGCGAAACGTAAATTCGGAACGCCGGGCGTATTATTTTAATGTTCCGCCGGGTAAATACACCTTTCGGGTAAAAGGAGTTAACAGTTACGGGGGAATGGCTGAGAAAAAATTAGATATCATTGTTCTTCCACCCTGGTATAGAACCTGGTTGGCATATTTAATTTATACCCTGTTAATTGTAATGGTCTTATTTGGAGCGTACCGCTTTCAAAAGGCAAGATTGCTGCAGAAAGAAAAAGAGAAAACCCGCAAACGCGAACTGGAACATGCAAAGGAAATTGAAGCGGCATACCATAACCTCGAAGTAGCCCACGAAAATCTCAAATCGACGCAAACGCAACTCATCGCTTCCGAAAAACTGGCATCGCTGGGTGCGCTTACCGCCGGCATCGCCCATGAGATTCAGAACCCGCTTAACTTTGTGAACAACTTCAGTGAAGTCAGCAACGAACTCA
>CAYMXK010000536.1:0-3054 GCA_964393915.1 uncultured Prolixibacteraceae bacterium | reverse complement strand
TCTTCGCGCCCTGCTCTTCGCGCCCTGCTCTCTGCTCTCTGCTCTTTGCGCCCTGCTCTTCGCGCTTCGCGCTTTGCATCCCGTTCAGGCGGTCACTTTCCCCGCCTTCCATATCAGCATGTGGGGTTTGTCCTTGAAGAAATACTCCATCTGGTCGACGGTGAGGGCGAGGTACATGATTTTGCGGTGAATGATCATTTCCGCGATCTTCACCAGCTTGTCGATGCACACCGGGTCGAGGTTGCTCCCGATCAGGACCAGTTCGATGGTGTCGGAATCGACGCCGGTGGCAAAGCTGCCGGTCACGAACGCCTTTTCGAGGTTCCCAATTTTGCATATCATCCTTTCGATGATCTGGTCGATCCCCACTGTAGTGTGGACCAGGTGCGTGATGTCGTCGTACAGGGGGTGATCGGGATTGGCCTGGTAAACCTTCCTGTTGCCCTCGTATCCGCAGATCAGCAGTCCTGCATTGGCCAACCGGTTCAGCTCAACGCGGACTGCATTCGGCGGTTCATTGAACTCCTTTTCAAGACCGCGGAGGTATCCCTTGCTTCCCTTGATAAAGAAAAACTTAATGAGAAGCTTGATACGTGTTTTGGATGAAATAATGATATCGAGCATGGACAGTTAGTGGAATCCGGAGATATCTGAGAGCCTTTTACGGCTCCGCCTTCTCAGTACACGTGGAATGTGCTGTAAGTGAAGGCATCGGAAACTGAATAATTCTTTTGCTCAGAATTGGCGATTATTTTTTGGTGATTTTTATTTTTCTAAAAAAAAATCTAAAAAAATCTTCCTGCTATGCTATGGTCTATTTATTTCAGTTGTTATCCACTATTTGTAACTGTATATGGATCAGCTTTCCGGCGGGAGAGCAGTCAGGCTGTCGGCCGGCACATCGGCGATAAAAACCGTGTTGATGGCGTTGATGCGCACGAAGAACCGGTTTTTGCCGTGTTCCTGCATCAGTTCGCCGTTCATCCCCATCATGGGGCCGGCAATGATCTGGACCCTTTTCCCCGGGCTGAAGGTGTTGCGGGAGACTTCAACATCAAAATCGGACTGGCGGAGCAACTGCCTCAGGGACTCTATCTGCCCGTCGGGCACAATGGCTGCCTTTCCGCCAAAATATACATACGATACCACATTGTTTACATGCAGTACCTTGTCGTATTCAAGGGGCGTGATGTGCACAAAGCAATAGCCCGTTATCAGGGTCATATCGACCCATTTTTTGCGGTTTTTCCACTGACGGAGTTTTTTTTGCAAGGGGAGAAACGACTCAATTTCGAGCCAGGTCAGGTCGGAGTATACTTTCTTCTCGGCCCGGGAACGGGTGTAGATTACATGCCAGTTTTTTTTGTGAGGGGTGGTGTCCACTGTCATTTTTCTAAGATTGCAATTATTAATTCAGTTGTTGTTGTGTACTAAATTTGTTCATTGTCAGCTCTTTGTTTAAATCCCTGAGTAACATGGAGCCTTGCGGATGAACTTTTAATTCAGGTGTAAAGTTCGGGCAATGCAACAGAAATGAATAAAAAAAATGTGCAATGTTTGCACCATTTTTATAAAAATTGAGCAAGTATTTTTTGGGAAAGTGTAGTGGATTATTAATTCGTCCGGTCGGCAAAAGCCTTTGGAGGGATGCCTTCCTTCTTTTTGAAAGCAGCAAGAAAGGTGTTCCGCGATGAAAACCCTGACATATCTCCGATCGCCTCCAGGGTTATGCCGTGCGCTTCACCGTTGGCTATCAGGGATTTTGCGTGCTCGATCCGCCATTCGTTGCGGTATTCACTGAACCCCTGTTTCCTGATTTCCCTGAAGTAGTAGGCGAGGTGGTGCACCGGAATGTTGGTAAGTACCGAGAGTCGTGCAAGGCTGAAATCATGTTCAAGGTAGGGTTGGTATTCTTTCATGCAGGCATCGGCTTTTTCGCCGATGTGCAGGAGATAGTCGTTTTCGAAATGGGGGAGGTTCTTCCTTGTCCCGTTGACTTTGATCTCCGTTTCTTCCTCCTCCTGTTTCTCTGTGGGGATGGGATCCGGTCTCCGGGGTAACCCGTAGAGGACTTCCGGGAAAAAGAATGGCGATATCAGAAGGCCCATAAGTCCGGCACCCCCAATAACTACCATCCCGTTCAGGGAAATATACACGTTCATTTTGTGTAATGTGAGGGCGCTTCCAATCAGCAGCAGGTGGCCGGTAACCAGTAATCCGGTAAACACGAACAAGACCAACAGCCACCTCACCATAAAACGTTGTCCGGCGAAAACCCGAAAATGGAGGTTGCCCTTCTTGTATTCCACGAATAAAATCAGTGACATTGTCAGATAGACAAGGACCATTAACGGCCGGCTCAGAAAAAGGGCTTTTGTTGTAAAGGGATGTTTAGGAAAGAGGATTTCAAGAATATGCTCGCTGGCAGGGTTCCGGATAAATTCGGTGGCGGCCATGGTTTTGTATTCGCCGGAAGCAGTGAGGTATGGAAAAACAGCAATCAGCCATAAAAGGAGGGGCAGGAGATGAAGGATGTCCCGCCGTTTCAGCTGGTGATCGTCGGTTAAGGTGCTCCTGACGTACAGGTAGAGCATGGGGCCAATGAGATAGTACAAAAAGCCGGAGTGTATCATGACTGTTTTGACCAGGAGGACTGATTTTGAAAACACCAGGATGTAGTGGTGCAAGCCGTAAAGGCTGATCAATAAAAAGAAACTGCCCAGGTAAATTACCGAAGCGTGATTCTTTGAATTGTAATACAGCAATATTATTGGCAAAGAAGTCCCAAGTATAGCCAGTAGTAAAACCATGTTTTTAAATATCCCACATCAAAATTAGGACATTTTTATAAGACCAGCCCTGTTTTTTTTGATTTTTTTGACACTTTATGTACTGCCGGATATGGTTTATTAATATAGTACATATGTGTATATTAATATATGTATATCCTGCATAAGGTTATGATCTGCAATTATATAGAAATTCATTGATATATTATAATATATGTCTTGAAGATATCGGATGAACAGAGGTTTTTCACTAAATTTGTATTTT
>CAYMXK010000535.1:0-3054 GCA_964393915.1 uncultured Prolixibacteraceae bacterium | reverse complement strand
TTTTCTTTTATATTGTTCCTCCCTTACATACTTTTCAATATTCTCGCTAAAGCGGTCGAGGTGTGCATAAACTGAGCTGGTCCCATTGGGATGCTCAATGTAAATTGCTTTTCCATATCCGGTGGGAGAGACCACTATCCGGTAAATAAACCCATCAGCAATTGAATGAATTGGCAGCCCGATTTTTTGCTGGATTTTAATGTCAATCCCTCCATGGAAGTGATTGGGCCGCAATTCGCAAAAATTGCCGCTGAGGTAAACAGGAATTTGAACGGGATCGGCATAATATCCCGGTTGTGCAAAAACCTTATAACCAATAAGAACAAAAAGCAGAATTAAAGTGTTTCTTTCAAAAATTCTCATAAATATTCATTCAAAATGGCAAATATAGTCGTTCGGAGTGTATTTATTTTAAGAATTGAAACAATGTGGTAAAGCTGATATTCTAAAAATATTAACTTTGCTCTTGAAAAGCAGATAAAATGAGTGAGGAAAGCCTTTTGCTTTTAAAGAGTCTGAAAGACCGTGTGAGCCGTTTATTTGGCGAATTCGGTAAGCTGGAGCAGAAAAATGCGACTTTAGTTGACGAGGTTGCAGGGATGCAAAACCGGATTAAGGAGCTTGAAAAGCAATTGTCTGAGATCACCAATAAATATGAAAATCTGAAGTTGGCCAAAGGGTTTGAGACGGGTTTCGGAGATAACCGGATGGTGCGGCAGAAGATAAACAAATTAGTGCGGGAAATCGATAAATGTGTGGCATTACTAAATGAGTGATGACAACCAATGAGTGATACGCTTTCAATAAATATAAAGATTGACAACCGGATATATCCTCTGGTGGTAAGTCGCAAAGATGAAGCGAGGTACCGGAGTGCAGCCAGGAAACTGAATGAGGTGGTATCTTCCTTCAAAGTGAATTATCCGGACAAGGATATGCAGGACATAATGGCCATGTCGGCATTTCAGTTTGTTTACAGCACGCTGGTATTGAAAGAAAACGCCGAACAGGTAACACTCGTTGGAGAGATTAAAGATTTAAATGATGATATTGATGACTTCCTGTCAGCCAGGTTAGTCTGAAGTAACGAAAGATATTTTTTATCGTACCCGTATTTTTTCTTCAGGATGCCAGTGAGGCGCCTGTGGTAAAAATGACGGGATTTTTTATTATTAACGACTTAATTTCAAGAGTAAATGAATTTAATAATAGGTATTTTAGTGGGTTTCTTTGTCGGAGGCACTTTATCCTGGTTCTTGTGGGATAAGGCTTTGAAGTCGAGGAAACTGAAAATTGTCCGTGAGGCCGAAGCCGAAGGCGAGGTGATCAAAAAGGACAAGATGTTACAGGCGAAGGAGAAATTCCTTCAGTTAAAGGCTGAACACGAACGGCAGGTCAATGACAGGAGCCAGCGCGTAGTAGCCCTTGAGAACAAGCTTAAACAGCAGCAGGCTGCCAATCAGCAGCAACGGAACGATCTGGTACGTGACATCAAGAACTTTGAATCCGACAAGCGCGAAGTGGAGATCATCAGGGAGAACCTGACAGCCCAGCTTGGTGTAGTCGAGCAAAGAACTGAAGAGTTGGAGAAACTTCACCGCCATCAGGTTGATAAACTGGAACAAATCTCCGGAATGTCGGCTGACGAAGCGAAAGCCCAGATGGTCGAATCCCTGAAGGAAGAGGCCAAATCGGAGGCGATGTCGTACGTGAATGAGATCATGGAAGAAGCTAAGCAAACAGCTTCGAAAGAAGCCAAAAAAGTGGTGGTAAAAACCATTCAGCGGGTAGCCACTGAAACTGCCATTGAAAATGCAGTGACTACTTTCCATATTGAAAGTGATGAAATTAAAGGCCGTATTATCGGACGGGAGGGGCGTAATATCAGGGCACTTGAGGCTGCCACAGGCGTGGAAATCATTGTTGATGACACTCCGGAAGCCATCGTCCTCAGTGCTTTTGACCCTGTGCGGCGTGAAATTGCACGTCTGGCACTCCATCAACTGGTTACTGACGGGCGAATTCACCCTGCCCGCATCGAAGAGGTGGTAACCAAGGTGAAAAAACAGGTAGAGGAAGAGGTTATTGAAACGGGCAAGCGTACGGCTATCGATTTAGGCGTGCATGGTTTGCATCCTGACCTGATCAGGCTGATCGGAAAAATGAAGTACAGGTCATCCTATGGGCAGAACCTTTTGCAGCACTCACGCGAAGTGGCCAATCTATGTGCGATCATGGCCTCTGAGCTCGGACTTAATCCGAAAAAGGCCAAACGTGCCGGATTGTTGCACGACATCGGGAAAGTACCGGATGATGAGCCTGAAATCCCGCATGCTGTTCTGGGTATGAAGCTGGCCGAAAAATACAAAGAGAAACCTGAGATATGCAATGCAATCGGGTCGCACCACGATGAAGTGGAAATGCAGACTTTGCTGGCGCCTATCGTTCAGGTTTGTGATGCCATTTCGGGAGCCCGTCCTGGTGCCCGCCGCGAAGTGGTTGAATCTTATATCAAGAGGTTGAAGGAGTTGGAAAATCTGGCTTTGTCGTACCCTGGTGTAATGAAGACATATGCTATCCAGGCTGGCCGGGAGTTGCGCGTAATTGTAGGAAGCGACAAACTGAGCGATCAGGAGTCTGAGCAGCTTTCCTATGATATTGCCAAGAGGATTCAGGACGAGATGACTTATCCGGGTCAGGTAAAAATTACCGTAATCAGGGAAACAAGGGCCGTTAATTATGCGAAATAGATAATCTGAGGTATTCTTTGGATTAATTGCCGTAAACCGCTTTGTGAGCCAACCAGCTTGCGAAGCGGTTTTTTTTACATACGAATAATCAATTTTGTGCGGAAATTTTAACCGCAATGGACGCAAAGGGAAACCGCAATGGACGCAAAGAAATGCAGTTAACAAAAACGGAAAAAAGATTAGTAAATATCATGTTGTGAACCTTGCGGGAATTTTAAACGCAATGGACGCAAAGGAAAACCGCAATGAACGCAAAGAAATGCAGTTAATTCAAAACGGAGTAAAATATTAGTTAAGAACCAAT
>CAYMXK010000534.1:1829-3059 GCA_964393915.1 uncultured Prolixibacteraceae bacterium | reverse complement strand
AATGGATCGACCCAATGAAAGATTTACTTTTCGATTACATAAGGATCCATATTTCACAAATCGGGGGAATTACCCCGGCAATGAAGGTGGCACGTTTGGGCGAAGCCTTCAATGTGCGTACCGCATGGCACGGACCTGGCGACGTATCACCCGTGGGGCATGCAGCAAATGCACACATCGATTTGGCTGTCTGGAATTTTGGTATCCAGGAGCGAGTGAATTTCTCGGAAATACTGCGCGAAATTTTCCCGGGATCCCCAACTATAAAAAATGGGTATATGTACGTCAATGAAGCACCAGGATTGGGTGTCGATATTGATGAAAAACTGGCAGCCAAATATCCGTTGCCCGATGTTCAAATGAATAACTGGACCCAGGTTCGAAAAAATGACGGAACAATTATCCGGCCTTAAACGACAGGATTTTGAAGACTAAACTTTTTCATAAAATTATTCTGACCATTGCGGCAGTGGCATTTTTGGGCTTTGCCATCTTCTATTTTACTGAACAGTTTGATTTAGCCGGGCCTTTTTTAATCTGTGGCTTTATTGCGCTGTCCATTGCTGTCAGGGGATTCCCTAAATTCAAAGGATTTTCGTATTCCCTGATGATTCTCACGGCGGTTACGGTTTCCATGTACTACCCTGAATATTTTTTAGGAGTGGGCGAATTTCAATATCAACTACTAATTGTACCACTTCTGCAGATAATAATGTTTGGAATGGGCTCACAAATGAGCCTGCGTGATTTTACCGGGGTGATGAAAATGCCCAAAGGCGTTCTCGTCGGAATTATTTGCCAGTTTACCATTATGCCCATTGTGGGCATAACTTTGGCCAAACTGTTTGATTTCCCTCCCGAAATTGCAGCGGGAATCGTTTTAGTAGGTACATCACCCAGTGGAATGGCTTCAAATGTCATGTCGTTTATTGCCAAAGCGAACCTGGCATTGTCGATCACACTGACGGCTTTTGCCACTTTGCTATCACCATTTCTAACGCCTCTTTTGATGAAGACTTTCGCCGGTCAGTTCATTGAAATTGACTTTTGGAACATGATGTTGGGAATTTTTAATATGGTTATTCTTCCCATCTGTGCCGGGTTAATATTTAACCTCTTTTCAAATGGCTTTAAAACCACAAAAAAGAATGCCGTTTTTCAAATAGCTGCATATGTGATCATCATTTTTTTCAAGAATTTCCTTGAATTTCAAACCACTGAAATGACAAT
>CAYMXK010000534.1:0-1729 GCA_964393915.1 uncultured Prolixibacteraceae bacterium | reverse complement strand
CGCACCATTGCCCTGGAAGTTGGAATGCAAAATGGCGGTTTAGCTTCAGGATTGGCGTTACAAATGGGGAAAGTTGCAACTGTAGGCCTCGCTCCGGCAATATTCGGTCCATTGATGAACGTAACCGGGTCTATACTTGCCTCCTGGTGGCGGACTAAACCAAGTAAAGGATAAAAAGAAATCTCAACAACATATGCAATGAACAAATCAATTTTAGCCATTACGATAGCAAGCCTGGTCAGCAGCAATGTTTTCAAGACTGTGGGCCAGCAGCCCTTTTCTGCAAAAAAAGAGGTTCCCAAACCTAACTTGCTGTTCATTATGACCGACCAGCAGAGAGCTGATGCGCTTGGTATTGCAGGGAACACTATCCTGAAAACTCCCAATCTTGACCGGTTGGCGAAACAGGGAGCATTTTTTCGAAACACCTATACACAATGCGCAGTGTGTGCTCCGGCAAGGGCTGTTATGCTCACCGGGCATACCGTTGAGAACAACGGCATTAGAACCAATTCAATATGGAAAGATGAGCCTGATCTGGAAGTAATGACTATGCCTACTTACGATGAAATACTGCACGAAAACGGGTATACCTGCGAATACTTCGGAAAATGGCATTGCCCTGAGGAACCCACCAGGGTGTATGAGAAGTTTGTAACCCTGTCCGATTATAAACCATTTGTGAATAAACATGTTCCATATGTCGAACCAACGGCAGGGCAACTTCTTTCATCGGAATCCGGAAGGGCATATACACCAAGTCCAATTGATAAGCATTACGGGATGAACTACAAGGAGGTACTGGAACTGCATAAAAAAACACGGTTTGCACAAACGGAGCTGCATGGGGTTTCGAATATTCCGCATGATTTTACCTCAACTGCCTTTATATGCCGGCAAACCATCGATGCCTTAAAACGAAATAGAGATAAGCCATTCAGTATAACCGCCTCCATCAATTTTCCACATGCTCCGATGATTCCGATAAAAGAGTATGCTGATTTATATAACCCTCAGAATATGCCCGTGCCTGCCAGCATTGCTGACAAAATGGAGAATTCCCCATACGTTGCATTTAACGGCAGGTTGAACAGTACCGAATATGCCGATCCGCATAAGATAAAATACATGATTGCCAACTATTATGCATTGGTGACTGAGATTGATCATTGGGTTGGGGAGATCCTCAATACCCTCGATGAATTGGGATTGGCAGAGAATACAATCGTGATTTTCACAAGCGACCATGGCGAAATGTTAGGGGCGCATGGAATGAGAGAGAAGAACGTGTTTTATGAGGAGTCTGCACGTGTCCCTTTAATGATAAGGTATCCGAAGGAGATTAAAAGCGGGACGGTTGTAGACAATCTGGTCTCCAATCTCGACCTGTTTTCTACGATTCTGGACTACACCGGGGTGGGTAAGGAAATTGAATCAGATGGAAAAAGTTTAAGGGATTGCATAGAAGGGAAAGCCGATAACCGGCCAGAGTATATCGTTACTGAGTGGAACTTCAGGGGAGATGTAATTTCAAACTATATGGTTTTGCATGATGGGTGGAAACTTCTGGTTCCTTATTCCAAAGAATCCAGGGTGATAAATGCCATGTATGACTTAAATACCGACCCTCACGAAATGAATAACCTGTTAGGCTCAAATCCTGAAAGTTCAAAATACAAAACGAAAGCAGAAGAATTGAGAGGGTTACTTTTAGAGTGGCTCCAAAAAA
>CAYMXK010000533.1:0-3060 GCA_964393915.1 uncultured Prolixibacteraceae bacterium | reverse complement strand
AAACAGTCCTTCTGCAATAGAAGGACTGTTTTTTTTGTCTTTACTTTTACAAAAAAGTCAGAAAATTGTCCAGATAATTCATAAATTGTTTGTTATTTTACAGTTAGGTACAGGATATTAAACCAATCTGTCCCTGGTTGTATTTTTTTTTTTAATTTTATATGTCTTATTACTTATGAATGTATTTGTAGCAAAACTGAGTCCTGAAACCACTGGACAGGATTTGGAAACACTCTTTGGGGTGTATGGAGAAATTGTTTCTGCAAAAGTTATTTTTGACAGAGACACAGGAAATTCTAAGGGCTACGGATTTGTTGAAATGAAAAATGATGATGAAGCCAGAGCTGCAATCGAAGCACTGAATGAGAGTGAGTTAGATGGCAATCACATTGTAGTAAAGGAAGCGATCCCCAGGGAGGAACGATCAGAAAGGCCTCAAAAGAAAGCCTTTCAGAGAAGAGACGGATATTCAGACCAAAAAGGAAATTACGGAAGCCGCAGATATTAACCGGCAAGCCAGCTCAAAGAGCTCCCCTGAGCTCTTAACTTTTATATTTCGAATTAACTTTGACAAGTTCATTACTGACACCTGTTCTTAATGCGTAGTCAAAGCCTTCTTTCATGGCATAACTCCCAATATTACCCTTCACATCAAGGGCGAGATAGCCTATCTGGTGCTTCTGATGATCCGGTATTTTCGTGACAATTCTTTCAATAGCTTCCTGGCAGGCTTCCGAAGGGGTTCTGCCATTTCGCATTAGCTCAACCACAAGAAAGGAGCCAAGTGTTTTCATAACCAATTCTCCTGATCCGGTCGCTACAGCGCCCCCGATTTCACCATCCACAAAAAGTCCGGCGCCGATAATGGGGGAATCCCCTACCCTTCCGTGTAATTTATACCCCATGCCACTAGTGGTGCATGCTCCGCATAACCGTCCATTTCTATCAAGGGCAAGCATACCTATAGTATCATGGTTATCGATTATCTGGTTTTCAATATTAATAACCGGCCGGAAAGTTCGGTCGGTACTCAGCCACCTTTTCCATGCTCGCTTAGCTGCCGGTGTGAGCAAGTTCTCCTTTTTAAATCCATTTTGAATGGCAAAATCAAAAGCTCCCTTGCCGGTAAGCATTACGTGCGGAGTTTTTTCCATTACCATCCTTGCAACAGAAATGGGATGTTTAATACGCTCGAGAAAAGCCACAGACCCGGCTCTTCCTTGTTCATCCATAATACAAGCATCAAGGGTAACCTTTCCGTTTCTGTCTGGTATCCCGCCAAAACCGACTGTAATGACAGAGGGATCAGCTTCCGGTATCCTCACACCAGCCTCCACTGCGTCAAGAGAATGGCCACCTTTCTGCAGAACTTGCCATGCTGCCTCATTAGCGGCAAGTCCGTGATTCCAGGTTGAGATAACTACAGGTATACCAAAATCCTGATTGGGCAATAACTCTGCCCCGACCCTGCTAAAGGTAATTGCACCAGCAAATGTACCGGTAACATTCCTGATAAAACTGCGTCTTGTTGTCATATTATTATAAAATAAGAGGCATTCAATTCCCTAAAACCCTTTTAATTGTGCCTGCAATTATACAAAGGCCGAAAAATAGTTATTTTTACATCCATAATTGATAAAAATTGCCCAATGACAAGAATTTTGTTGGTAATAGGAATGCTGGTAACCATACAAGGTTTGCAAGCTCAAACCATTCAGGGTTTGCAGGAATTCTACAAACAGTTTCAAAGCAGCCAGTTTCAACAGGGAATCCTCTTCCGGGAAACTGAAATCGAAGGCAGCCCTCACGAAGTCAGTGACTTTGTTTTAGGTGTAGTGGTAACAAAATCGGATCTTAAATATGAGAATATACCCCTGCGATTCAATATCTATAACGATGAGATGGAATTTAAATCCGATGAGGGTACAATATTATCACTGTCCCCACCAGAATTTATCGATTTCATTATGATAGGCGAAGAAAAATATATTTATGCGCCTTATGCCATTGGAAACAAGATACTAAGAGGATATTTCAAAGTTATGGCAGAGGGGAAAGTTTCCCTTCTTGTCAAACAAAATATTAATCTCAAGGAGGCTGAACTTCCTCAGGCCTATAAGGATGCCCAGCCAGCCAGATTCGTCAGAATGACGGATGATTTTTACATCCGCACGGAGCAATCTGAAGCATACCCCGTATCAAATAAAAAGGAATTAACCGGCTTGCTTGAAGATAAGGCCAAAGAAATAGAAGACTATCTTAAAAAGAACAAAACAAGGTTTAACCGGTTGGAAGATATGCAGAAACTGGTAAATTACTACAATACATTATACTAACGGATTATAAAAAACTCATAAATTATCTGATCAGCATCTGATTTTTGAAGGAAATAGAAAGAATATTATGAAGATACTGCTCACAGGCGCCAATGGATATATAGGCAAAAGGCTCCTGCCTGTGCTTCTTGAACGCAATCATGAAGTGATCTGCTGTGTCAGAGATACGCAACGGTTTCATTTTCCCATTGATCATCCTAAGATAAAACTGCTGCAAATTGATTTTCTGAAGGAGGAGGATAATCCGGGTTTTCCTGAAAACATCGACTTGGCTTACTATCTTATCCATTCGATGTCAGCAAATATTGATAATTTTGAATCACTGGAAATTCAATCGGCCAAGGTGTTTTCAAGGCTTATCAGTAAAACATCGGCTAAACAAATTATCTATCTAAGCGGAATTGATAATAATCCGGAATTATCAAAACATTTGAAATCGAGAAAAATGGTTGAGAATGAATTGCGCAAGTTCCATGTCCCACTCACAGTGCTAAAAGCGGGCATAATAGTTGGTTCAGGAAGCGCTTCATTTGAAATCATTCGTGATCTGGTTGAAAAACTACCGGTCATGATTACCCCTCGCTGGCTTAACTCTCTATGTCAGCCAATAGCGATCAGGAATGTTATAGACTACATGACAGGCGTAATGTTACACCCGGAAACATACGGAAAAAGTTTTGAAATTGGAGGTCCGGAAATACTGACCTATAAAGATATGCTGATG
>CAYMXK010000532.1:0-3066 GCA_964393915.1 uncultured Prolixibacteraceae bacterium | reverse complement strand
AGTATTACCAGGAAAAAATTGAATCAGATAACCAAAAGATTGAAGAATTGCGTTCTGGACAGGAAAACCTCGAGAAGTATGCCCGGGAGCAGTTTTTTATGTCAAAACCAGATGAGGATATATTTATCGTGGTTGAAAAATAACATCAGAAAAATAACTGTGCTATATTAAATCCTGCCAATAGGTAAACAATCACTTCACCCCAGAAACTCCTTTTTAAAGATAGCAACAAATTGGCAATCAGTAGCGTTGCAGGTATGGCCGACACGATTAATGCTTCAGTAGATGATGAAGGCAGCACGAAAACCGACAAGACAGAGGATGCAAACATCAGGAAGAGCAGCAGGAAATATTGCCTGATGCTAACCTTTTTCTCATCAAACTGGTTAATTATCTTAAAACTTCCGGCGATGATCAATACGAGTAAAAACCCTGGAAATATCAGAGCCGGGATATTGCCCATTAACCGGTCATTGTCTGTAAGTGTGTTGGCTTTCAATAATTCTGTCAGATCAGGAATTCCATCAATCAGGAAAAACCAGAAGAATACAAAAATCCACGGAACGATAAATCCAAGAAAGGAAACGGCTATCTCCCGCCAGCGGGACTCTCTGCCCATGATGCTTCCTCCGGCAATAAAGGCGGGCAACAACACAACGAGGTTGAGATAAAACAATGACCCCAGGCCCAGCAAAAGGGCGGCATCAAATGTCTGGCTGTAGGGTTTTCTCTGATCAAATGCGCTGAAAAGCCGGTAAATGGCCACCAGCAGGAAAATTAAGGCCGGGTACACCGGGTGGAAATGGTGTAATTCTCTGATTCCTCCGGTGATAAGCATAAAAGTGATTCCGGGGAGGAGTGACCTTGTTTTAAAAAAGTTGTATTCTACGCTTATCCGCTGCACCAGGATGGCGGCCAGGATATTAAGCAGCAGACCAATAATTGCGGAAAGCTGCGGCATTCCTGAAATCAGATCGTACAATGGTTTAAATAGCACCATCCGGTTCTCACCTTCATAAAAAGCGAAACCGGTTGGGGCATAAAGCTGCAGGCTCCATGCTCCTGCACCCAATAGTGGTATCAGGAAATAGCTGGCTATCCGGTTGGATCTGATTAGGCGGAAAAGCATTTATATAAGGTCAAATCCTATGTCGCTTCTAAAATATTTACCCTCAAAATCAATCAGTTTCGCGTTTCTTACGGACTTTTCCAAAGCCTCAGAAATGGAGTTGCCGGTTGCGCTGATGGCAATTACCCTGCCACCGTTGGTTTTCAGTTTGCCGAATTCCAGTTTTGTGCCGGCATGGAACACTCTGCATTCCGATACTTTATCATAACCACTTATGTTTCTGCCTTTCTCATAATCTCCGGGATATCCTCCCGAAACAAGCATGATAGTGGCTGCAGTATGTCCGGCAATATTCAGGCTTTTCTCTTTCAGCCTTTTTTCTGCTGCTGCATCGAACAGGTCGAGCAGGTCATTGTCTATTCTGAGAATGACTGCCTCTGTTTCGGGATCTCCCAGGCGGACGTTGTATTCGATCACATAGGGCTCTCCATCACAGCTGATCAGTCCAAAGAAGATAAAGCCTGTGTATTCTATCTTGTCGGCGCGGAGTCCTTCGAGGGTAGGCTCAATAATCCGTGTCCTGACCTTTTCCATGAAAGTACTGTCGGCAAACGGGACTGGTGAAACTGCACCCATACCGCCGGTATTCAGGCCGGAGTCACCTTCTCCAATTCGTTTGTAATCTTTGGCTTCCGGTAAAAGGAGATAGTCATTCCCATCGGTAAGAATAAATACTGAAAGCTCTATCCCGCTAAGAAATTCTTCAATAACAACAGTTTTGCTGGCATCGCCAAACTTTCCGACCAGCATTTCCCAAAGTGCATCCTGCGCATATTCAAGCGAATCGATAATCAGCACTCCCTTTCCGGCAGCCAGTCCATCGGCCTTCAGGACGTAGGGTGGCTGTAAACTTTTGAGGTACCTGAACCCCTCTTCTGCCGTCTCCTTTTTAAATGAGGCATATCCGGCATTGGGTATTCCATGCCTTTTCATAAAATCCTTGGCAAAATCCTTGCTTCCTTCAAGCATTGCTCCTGCTTTTTTAGGGCCAATTACTTTTACATGCTGCAGATCGCGGTCAGCAGTCAAGAAATCGTGAATACCATCAACCAGCGGGGCTTCGGGGCCCACGATCAGCATGTCAATCTCGTTTTCAAGAATTTCACGTTTTATCTCATTGAAGTTGCCGGGGTCAAGAGGCAGGTTGATACCCAGCTCGGACGTTCCGGGATTTCCGGGTGCAAAAAACAGGTTGGTTAGTCTGGGACTCTGTTTTATTTTCCATCCGAGAGCATGCTCCCGCCCCCCGGAACCTAAAATTAATACTTTCATGTTGCCTGATTTTAGCTTTTTAACAGTAGCCTGGTTGGCCTGTCAAAAGTAAGAATATAATAGAATTATTTAATGGGCTTTATGAAGCCTGCATGAAACTGTCATCGCATTTCCTCTGCAAATGTAGCGTGCTAAATGGTATATATGGGATAGCCGACAGCTGGTAACCCCTGTCTTTTAACATTTTGATCACCATAGGCAGGGCAATTTTCAGATCATTAATGCTTTTAACCGAATCATGAAAGGTAATGATAGAGCCTTTTTTTACATGCCGGGCTACATTCTCAAATATCATTGCAGGGGTGAAAGTGGGATGATAATCCATTGTTACAATATCCCACATTACGATCTGATAGTGATTCGACAAAAAACGGTACTGCTCTGGTTTCATGAGGCCGTGGGGAGGCCTGAACAGATTGGAATCGATCAGCGAGGAAGCCTTCCTGATATTGCGGTAATAAAGCTGGTTGGCAGTTTTTATGCCCTGAAGATGATTATAGGTGTGATTCCCTGTGGAATGCCCCTGGTCAATAATCTGCTGGTACAATTCCGGGTACTTCGACACATTATCACCTACGCAAAAAAAAGTGGCTTTTGCATTTTCAGCCGCAAGAGTTTCAAGTACCCATGGAGTAGCTTCAGGCACCGGACCGTCATCAAATGTG
>CAYMXK010000531.1:0-3080 GCA_964393915.1 uncultured Prolixibacteraceae bacterium | reverse complement strand
GTTAACGAACAGGACGTATGGATAATGCAGTAATTCTTTAATCCGTTAAGGTCATTTTAGCTCATCCAAAAGAAACTAATTGCTTGCAAAATTGTTAACTGATTAAATGATTTTCCGGTATGGTTCCGGACGCGTACCGGGTTTGAATGCGAAGGATTTTGAAGAAATCACCAAAGAGGCTGAGAAAGATTGTATTATCTCAAAGGCACTGAATATAGCTATTACTTCAGAACCTCACTTTACTGTTTAGTATGCAGAAATAAAGAGCAATTAAGGAGTTGTGGAAGATATTCTCGATCGGCTGACGAAAATAAGTGAACTCAGTGTAACTTCCCGGACATCGGTGGAACAATTCAGGGAAAGTACAGAGAGTGCGCCCGAAATAGGTAAAAAACTGGGGGTAAATTACCTTTTGGAAGGAAGTGTGCAACGTCACGAAGGGAAAGTAAGAATAACCATTCAGTTGATTGATGCAAAAAATGACCGGCATATTTTTTCTGAAAAGATTGACCGGGATATGGAAGATATACTCGAATTGCAAAGTGATGTTGCCAAACTAATTGCAGATAAGCTAAAGGCGGCAATTTCACCGGAAGAAAAAAAACTGATTGAAAAAACATACACCCATAATACTGAGGCTTACGATTACTATTTAATGGGTCGGTACTACTGGAACCTGAGAACTTTTCCCCTTATTCGGCAAGATTAAGAAGATTGAGCTCTTACTTTTATTATAGTGCAAATAAACCAAAAGAAGCGCTGAAGGAAATATTACTTGTTGATGAAATGTTTAAAGATCAATCGTTTCATCAGCACCTTGTTGTTTTGAGGCATTTTAATGCAGGCGATACTGTTTCTGCATTGCAGTATTTGCAGAAAACTCTTGCAACTAATCCGATGTGGGAAGAATTTAGAGCATATGCTGACCAGGTTTTTTTGGTTTATAAAACATCGGGATTAAATGGCATCATTAATTTGCTATATGAAAAACCACCCAACAGTTGGTATGCAGTACAAATGGATTCTCTTGATCTGGCAATCCATTATCTTGAACAGGCCTTTGAAATTCGACATTTTATGACGATTGAATATATTCTTGATCCGGATTATAAAAAACTACATGATGACCCCCGGTTTATGGAAATTGTTGACAAAACTGGTTTAACTCCGTATTTTAATAAACGATACAAAAAGTAATTTTCGCAGGTGAATTCATTCCTTTGAAAGATTAAGTATAATATTTTTTCTTCCGCTAAATATGTACTGCTAAAACCACCAGATTCAAAATTTGCAAGTTTTTCCAAAATTTTGCAAGAAATCAACAAAAATTGAAAGTTTATCTCCATTTTTTGCTGGTACCCAGGGCACTTATTTTCCGAATTTTAATCATAGTTTTTTTTTCATTTATCAACTAAAAATTTTATTTATGAAAACACTAAGTTATTTATTTGTTATGGTAATTCTTGTAATTGCCGGCTGTGCCAAAGACGACACAATGGTTGAAAATCAGGACAACCTCGAATTGAAAAAGGCTAATGTGCCCATTCCGTTTAAAGCCGATATGTACGCTTCTCCCAACATTGACTCTGAACTCCTGATGGTAACCTTTCCGTGGGGAGGATATACTTTTATTCCCAGCAGGATGATTGTAAAAGGAACAGCAACTCATTTTGGAAGGGTAAATTCCGAAAAAAGCTATTATGAGTTTAAAACATACGAATTGTACTTTGATGAAGACGGTACTCTGTTTGCTTACAATACAGGTATCGGTGTGATGGTTGGAGCAAATGGTGACTCCATGGAATTCACCTGGTGGGTCAGGCAAAATCGGGAAACCGGCGATTATTATGGAGAAAATGAAGTAATTCCCGGAAGCGGAACAGGAAAATTTAAAGGCTGCACAGGCTCAAGTACAACTGTTGGCTGGTTCCATGAAGATGGTGTGGGAGTTGCCTTTAAGATTGATGGGTTACTGGTTTTTGAATGATAATGAAATTGGCTATTTAGAGTAACAGGTGCATCAGCAAATAATAGGCATTGGTGTAATAGCATTGAATGGCTACCGCGTTGAATTTCCCTTCAGAACAATACAGGATGCAATCACCAGAAGTTAGTCTGGTACAAACGAAATTATTCCCGGAAGCGGAACTGGAAAGTTTAAAGGCATTACTGGTTCTATCGACAATCATGGAGGAGTTGATGAGGCAGGAGTTTTATTCACTGCAGATGGCAGTCTGATTTATGAACAATACTTTTTAAGGAAACTATATCGATTATAAATCTCATAACGAATGCAATCAAAAAAAAAACCACGAAGGGAAATATTCCATCGTGGTTTTTTAATTTATCTTTTTCATGGCTTATCAGCCGTAACAGTAATTATTACAATTCAATGGTTCTGCTGCTGCCGGCATAAACATCAGTTGGCAGATCAACTATAATTAATGTGCTGTTTTCAGTTTTATTGGAAAGTGCGATAAAATTTTCTCCCTGCGTGTTATAGATGCCCGATATTGTTAAGGTAACTCTCGTTAATTTTCTGGAAGGATCTGAAACGCTCAGTTCCTTAATCCTGTTGCCATACATTTTTAGCATGGCCATTCCCTGACTGTCCATCCTGACCTTGGTCCCGGTGGATATTTCCACTTCTCCGGCTTTGTAAAACGCCAACTGGCAAATTCCAAGTCCGTTATGAATTACACCCTGCAAGTCGGATGTGTTTGAGAGAATCTTAATATTTCTGTTATTGACGCTCAGAATGACAGCAAGTTAGGTGATTTCAGGCAATTGGGAGGGGATTTCGCCTCTTGCATCGTATTTGTAATTGTGCCTTCTCGGTTTAATGCCGCTAACCTTCCATGGAAAATCTCGGCAGCAATTTACAAAGATTCGAAAGTCCTGATATTTCCGTGAGTGATGCCGAAATGAATGCTGATGAATCGAAAATTTACTTTTCAGGCTCATCCGCTATATATTCGGATATTTATGAGGTTAAACCGGATGGGTCTAACCTTAAGAATTTAACAAACGGAGTGGCTAGCAACAACCCACGTATTTCCCCTGACGGGAAATACATTGCA
>CAYMXK010000530.1:1408-3084 GCA_964393915.1 uncultured Prolixibacteraceae bacterium | reverse complement strand
CCTCTATAAACATTATCAAAGTTTTAATTGAAAACCAAGTTATCTATCAGTCTTACATTTCCGCACCTTGCTGCCACACAGACAATTTTTTCTCCTTTCTGGTTCCAGCTTGCGACAGGTTGCAGGGTATTTTGATCCACAATTTCAATATATTCAACATCCAGGTAGGGGCTTTTGTTGATCTCCCCTTTCATCCACCGCCCGAGTTCAGGTACGGTAAGTTGGCCGGATAAGTTGCCGGCTATTGTTAAAGTTTCATAAATAATAGCAGCATTGTTGCGTTCCTCTGTGGAAAGCAACTCATTTCTTGAGCTCATGGCCAAACCGTTTTGCTCGCGGACTATAGGGCATGGGACTATCTCCACCGGTATTTGTAACTTGCTGACTATGTGCTTTATAACTGCAATCTGCTGAAAATCCTTGAGCCCGAAATAGGCTTTTTCAGGCTCGACAATGTAAAAAAGGCGGCTTACTACCTGGGCCACCCCATTAAAATGCCCGGGTCTGAATTTACCTTCCATTGTGGTATCCAGGCCCCCAAAATCAAATAAACGAGTGTCGGGCACGGGGTAAATATCCTCCACCGAAGGAGCAAAAACAATATCGCAACCCACTGTTTCGAGCACACTTCTATCTGCCTCCAGGTTTCTGGGATATCTTTCGAGATCCGCCTTATCATTAAACTGATTAGGATTGACAAAGATGCTGACTACAACAGTATCATTCTCATTAACAGCCCTTTCAACCAATGAAAGATGCCCCTTATGGAGGGCACCCATTGTAGGAACAAAACCAATTGACCCTTTTAAACGGGCTTCGCTCAGACGATATTTAAGTTCTTTTGACGAAGAAATTAATTCCATATCAGATGTAAAAACCGGGGCAAAAATAATGATATTTCTATTATCAAAAGTCTTATTCTCATTAATCTAACCAACTGATTTGCTGAATGAAATTGAAATTACCGATATTTTAGTTAATTTTGCATGGTTTTTTTAAGATATACTGAAATTTAATGGAAAGTAAAAGAATTCTTTATATTTCTCAGGAAATAACCCCCTATCTGCCAGAAAATGAGATGTCGGAAATTTCCCGTTACCTTCCACAGGGTGTTCAGGAACGGGGACGGGAGATCCGCACTTTCATGCCCAGGTATGGTTGTGTAAACGAACGGCGCAACCAACTTCATGAAGTGATCAGGCTATCGGGTATGAACCTGGTGATTAATGACACCGACCACCCCCTGATCATTAAGGTAGCCTCTATTCAGGCTGCCCGGATGCAGGTTTATTTTATTGACAACGAAGATTATTTTCATCGAAAGTGCGTGATATCTGATGAGGATGGGAGCTTTTTTGCAGACAACGATGAGCGCGCAATATTCTTTGCACGGGGTGTTCTCGAAACCGTCATCAAACTGCGCTGGGCTCCCGATATCGTACATTGTCATGGCTGGCTCACATCACTGGTACCGATTTACATCAAAAAATATTATCACGACGACCCCTTGTTTTCACAATCAAAAGTTGTTTATTCCGTTTACAATGATGGATTTGAGGGAGTTCTCAATAAGAATTTCCGTAAAAAAATTGTTGTAAAGGGTATCAGTTCCAGCGACACCAAAGTTGTTGACAATCCTACCTTTGAGAATATCAGTAAGATGGCCATTAATTTTT
>CAYMXK010000530.1:0-1398 GCA_964393915.1 uncultured Prolixibacteraceae bacterium | reverse complement strand
CGGATGCAGTTATTCAGGGTTCTGAAGATATCCAGCCTGAATTGAAAGATTATATTTCAGATTCCGGGAAATTATTCCTGCCTTATCAGCCAAAGGATGATTATATTGATGCCTACAACGAATTTTATGACAAGGTCTAAAGAATTATTTTACTTTTGAGATTCAGAAAATTAAGAAACAATGAAAAGACTTATCAGATGGAAAGCATTGCTTTTCATGCTTTTATCAGTATTTGTATTTAATGCATGCAACGATCCGGGCGATATTGGTATGGAACTGCTTCCAACCTCCGACCTTGTTATGGTAGGCAACAAAATCGATAAAGAGTTTATAAGAGCATATACATTCACTGACGATTCGGTTCGTTCAGATGAGGCAACCACCACCCTATTGGGCAGTTTTAACGATCCGGTCTTTGGAAGGACAACCATTGATTTTGCCATGCAACTGAGACTTGCTTCATTTCCGAATTTTGGTATTAACCCAGTTGCAGATTCCTTAATTTTTTACTTCTATTACACTGGCATTTATGGCGATACCTCCAGTGTTCAGAAGCTGAGGTTCTATGAAATTGTTGAACCCCTCGACCAGGATGCCGCATACTATGGAACTGATGACCTGTCGCAATATGCCTCCCCTTTTCAACTCGCAGAATATGATTTTAAACCTAAGGTAAGATTGGATTCGGTATACAAGGATACGCTTTACCAGTTGGTTGGAGTTAAGCTGGACCAGTCACTTGCGCAGAAACTTATTTCGGCCGATTCTCTCAGTATGATTAACAACGAGTCTTTTCTCAATTATTTCAAAGGATTATATATCAAGCCTGAACCGGTTCAGCAAGGGGGTGCCATTGTTTCACTGGATCTGATTCCCACATCAAGTTTCCAGGGATCGGCACTTGTATTGTACTACCATAACAATGTCGATACTGCTTCAAGGGCTTATTATATTACCAATTTCAGTGCCCGGGTTAACAGTTATAAACACGATTACACACCGGCGGCCTTTTACCAAAACCTCAACAAGGAGACAACGGCCGACAGTCTTATATACGTTCAGTCAACAGGCGGCCTGAAATCAAAGATTCATCTGCCGGGACTTGAAAACTGGCGGGATTCCTCAAAAATTGCCATAAATAAGGCAGAACTTATTTTCCATGTAGATACCACAGCTTCGGATTTCAGAAAATATCCCCTGCCTAATCAGCTTCTTCTAACTTACGTTGACAAGAACGGTGTTGAAACTCTGCCGCGTGACCATGCCTTTTTTCCCCTGTATTACGGAGGTTATCTTCAGTCAGATTTTACATACAGGTTCAACATCTCCCAGCACCTGCAAAGCATTATCAAAGGGGACAACGACAACAATGGATTTTACCTGACTCCTTATAATAAA
>CAYMXK010000529.1:0-3100 GCA_964393915.1 uncultured Prolixibacteraceae bacterium | reverse complement strand
GGTTGACCAGGCTGCCTGTGCGCGAAAAATAATGGAGTGGGACTTTATTGATGCCGACCGGATAGGTATCTGGGGTTGGAGCGGCGGAGGTTCCAATACTTTAAATTCCATGTTCCGCTATCCTGAAATTTACAAAACAGGTATTGCCATCGCTTTTGTGAGTAACCAATTACTTTACGATAACATTTACCAGGAAAGATACATGAACTTACCCCATTTGAATGAGGAAGGATATCGCGATGGGAGCCCTTTTACCCACGCCAAAAACCTGGAAGGAAATCTGCTCCTGATTTATGGCTCCGGCGATGACAATTGCCATTACCAGAATTGTCAGGTGCTGGCAGATGAATTGATTAAACACAACAAATATTTTACAATGATTGATTACCCGATGCGTTCCCACAGCATCAATGAAAGAGAAAATACAACGATGCATCTTAGGATGTCGATGCTTAATTACTGGAGAAATTACTTACCTGCAAATAAGGAGTAGGTTCAGAAATCAGATTGCGAATTATAACAGGTTATTTATGAGTGATAAAAGATTGACAAGGAAGTCACTGCGGATAATAAAGGCGGGTGATATAAAAAAATATTATTCTATGCAAATGGCAATTGATGCAATGCACAAGGCCTTTTCCTTATTATCATCGGGAGATAGTTATGTCCCTGTCCGCTTTGTTACCAAACTGCCTACAGGGAAATTATTAATGTTGTTCAAACCGGCTTATGTTGAGAATGACCATCGTGTTTCAGTTAAAATCATAATTCAGCGTGAAAAGAGCGATATTTTGGGAATTCCGCTGATTCAGGGTGCTGTTATGGTTATTGACTCCGAGACAGGCGAGCTTTTGTCTGTAATGGACGGGGAATACTTAACAGCTCTTCGCACCGGAGCCGCCAGTGGATTGGCAACACGCTTTTTTGCACGTAAAGATGCACAAACACTTGCCTTATTCGGTTGTGGTGCACAGGGGACAACTCAGGTTGAGGCAATTGCCTGCGAAAGGGATATTAAAAAAGTGTTGGTTTTCGATAATAACAGCGACCGGGCATGCTCCTTTTTAGAGGAAATGAAGGAGAAATTAAATGTGGACATGGTATATTGCAAAGACACTTCCATGTTAAAGGAGGCTGATATTATCTGTACTGCTACTGATTCGACAAGACCATTGTTCCGGATGGAGGAGGTTAAAAAGGGTACACATATTAATGCAATCGGGTCTTTCCAGCCGCATATGCAGGAGCTGGACCCTTATCTGATAAGGGATGCAAAGGTGTATGTCGACACAGCAGATGCGTGCCTCAAAGAAAGTGGAGACTTTATCAAAGCCCGGCTGGAGGGAATAATCGATGACTATCCGATTGTTGGGGAAATTGGTGATTACTGTCTGAATAAAATCGGCGGAAGGGAATCAGAAGATGAAATAACAATCTTTAAAAGTGTCGGAGTCGCCATTCAGGATTACTCTGTGGCTACTGATATTTACAATTTTTCATTGATTAAAGGATTTGGATATGAAATGAATCTTTTTGAATAGTTTATTTGAATTGTCAAAACAGGCACGGGGCAAACGGATCCTTGATGATATAAGGCCTGATGGTCAATGGAATTGTGGTTTTAAAAGCAAAAAAGTAATAATGAATCTAAAATTCCGTATATTATAAATTCAATTGTAAAAACATGAAAATTCTATTTATATCAGCCATAAACCCAATCATTCCAAACAAAGGGGCCAACGATCCGCATATACAGCGCTCCCTCTCATTCCTGCGAAGGCAGGAATCCAGGCAATGTCTACTGGATTCCCACTTTCGTGAGAATGAGGGGCAGGGAAAGTAATGAGATAAATACCTTTAAAAACTAACAATTATAATGAGATGAATATAAGTAAGATCATCGCGGTTATTTATATAACACTATTGATTTTTGCGCAGTGCAAACAACCCGGAAATGAGCAGTTGGAACATAGTTTCATCAACCCCCCGGTTGAGAACCGTCCAATGGCATTATGGACGTGGCTGAATGCCCATATTGATACGGCAAGATTGGTATATGAACTGGAGGAGATGAAGGACAAGGGAATGCAGGGGCCCCTGATCTGGGATATTGGCGCACTTGCTGATCCTGAAAAGATGATTCCCGCTGGGCCTGCTTTTCTGGGCCCGGAATCTCTGGATAATATATCGCTGGCATTGAAAACAAGTAAAAGACTTGGTCTCCATTTGGGGATGTCTGTTGCCAGCAGCTGGAATTCAGGTGGCGAATGGGTAGATAGATCAGAGGCAAGTATGCAGTTGTTAAATACCAGTTACGTTGTTGAAGGGCCCTCGAAAAAGAAAATAACTATCGGAGTTCCGAAATCGAACAGGGGAGAAGCTGAGCATTATTCTTTAATTACTTCAATAGCCATCCCTTATTCCGAAAATAAGGAGATTGATTATTCTGCCGGGAATATTGTAAACCTGGATGGTTTTACCTCCGGAGATAGTATTATTGAATGGGAGGTGCCTGAAGGGAAATGGGAAGTCCATTCCTTTTTCATGAGCAATACCATGCAAAACCTGGCCTGTCCGAGTCCGAACTCGAACGGACTGATGATTGACCATCTCAGTGAAATAGCCACAAAAAATCACTTTGAGAATATTTTGTCAAGATTGGATAAGATCACTACACCCGGTAACCATCTCGATTTTTTGTTTATTGATAGTTATGAGGTGTGGAAGATGAAAGACTGGACACCCGGCTTTGTGGAGGAATTTAAATCGCGCAATGGATACGATCCTGTTCCATATCTTCCCCTTTTAACAGGTTACAGCAGCAAAGACAGCATCCTTGCAAAGCGGTTCAGCGGGGATTACAGCCGGCTGGTAAGCGATATGATGATCGAAAACCATTACGGGCAATCTATGAAAATTGCCAACGAACGTGGCATTCAGATGATATCCGAGGCAGGACATGGCGGAAGTCCAAGGGTTGACCCTTTGAAGGCAATGGGGCAATCTGACATTCCCATGGGAGAATTCTGGAACAGGCAGCGGCATTGGGTAACCAAAGAGGCAGCCAGTGCAGCCAATATTTACGGGAAAAAGATCGTGG
>CAYMXK010000528.1:0-3100 GCA_964393915.1 uncultured Prolixibacteraceae bacterium | reverse complement strand
TTAAAAGAGTTGAAACATTGAGCTCACTTTTCAAAAGAGCGCTTACAGGCTGCGGTTATGCGTTTGTCCTGATTGCCGGAATGGTTATTCATCCGGTGATATTTGCAGTT
Organism: uncultured Prolixibacteraceae bacterium; assembly: GCA_964393915.1. Classification (GTDB taxonomy): domain Bacteria; phylum Bacteroidota; class Bacteroidia; order Bacteroidales; family Prolixibacteraceae; genus UBA1413. The sequence goes on along the minus strand of CAYMXK010000528.1, from coordinate 2,990 downwards.
ATTTATGTTACCCTGCTGATTCTTTCGCTGATTGAATATTACAGAATGGTGGAGCTCGCCGGAGGCAATCCCCAGCAAGTAAACGGTATTGCCACAGGCGTCACTTTTTTTATTTCACTTTTTGGATTTGCCTATGGAGTCTGGCCTTTGCAGGTTTCACTCCTTCCCGTCGTGTTGCTCTTTTCAACATTTGTAATTGAGCTCTACCGCAAGCAACCTCAGCCTTTAACGAATATTGCCTTTACACTCATGGGATTCTTTTACATCGGTCTTCCTATGGGGCTGCTCAATTTCCTGGTTTTTCAGGGATTGCCCGGACGTAGTGAATTTTATCCCTGGATTTTGCTGGGTATCACCATTACCATCTGGGTGTACGATTCCGGAGCCTATATTTTCGGCACAGCATTCGGAAGACACCGTTTGTTTGAACGAATTTCACCAAAAAAATCATGGGAAGGCGTGATTGGCGGAGGGTTTGTAGCCATCCTGTCGGGCATTATTAATGCCCGTTTATTTCCTTCCATTGGATTGATAAACTGGATGGCAATCAGTCTTATCATTGTAATATTTGGTACTTTTGGAGATTTAATCGAATCGATGCTGAAAAGAAGTTTCAATATAAAAGATTCGGGAAAATTTCTCCCCGGTCATGGAGGGATTCTTGACCGGCTCGACAGCTTTTTATTTGCTATTCCCTTTGTTGTTGCCTGGCTCTTTTTTACCCGGCTCTAACTTATTATTGATATAATATGAAGATACATAAGGAAGGATTTAAAATGATTCCGCTGGTTTTGGCGGCAATCGTGGCACTTAACGTTGTGGTTTACTTAATTGGCATAAACCTCTTGTTTGTGGTGGTAGTTATCCCATCATTGGTGTTCATGTTTCTCACGGTAAGGTTCTTTCGTGACCCTCAGACGGTTAAAACCAGCAATCCCGGTGAGGTACTCTCCTCGGCCGACGGACAGGTAGTGGTGATTGAACCCACTTTCGAAAAGGAATATTTTAAGGATGAGCGTATCCAGGTTTCTGTTTTTATGTCGGTTTTTAATGTGCATATCAATCATGTTCCAGTGGAGGGTGAAATTGTTTACCAAAAGTATCATCCCGGTAAATTTTTGATGGCGCACCTGCCAAAATCATCCGAAGAGAACGAGCGTACTACTACTGTGATCCGCACTTCCGGCGGTACCGAGATCCTGGTCCGCCAGATCGCAGGTCTGGTGGCCCGAAGAATAGCTACCTATAAAAAGCCTGGAGATAAGGTAACCGTGAAAGACGAACTCGGTTTTATCCGGTTTGGTTCACGGGTTGATATTTTCTTTCCCAAAGGGACAGAAATTCCGGTGGAGCTCAACCAGATCGTTCAGGGAGGAATTACTGTGATTGGCTTAATTCAATGAAGAGCATTACGGCATTTATCCCCAACCTGATCACACTCTTTAACCTGTCGTCGGGCACTCTGGCTGTTGTATATGCCATCGACGGCGATCTCGGCAGGGCGGCAGTTTTTATTCTGATTGCTGCTGTATTCGACTTCTTCGATGGGTTAGCCGCCCGTTTGCTCAAAGCCTATTCTGACATCGGAAAGGAACTTGACTCCCTGGCCGATGTGGTATCGTTCGGAGTGGCCCCAGCCATGATTTTTTTTACGCTTATGGAGCTCGCCATCTTTGGTGAGAACCTTCCCCTGCAACAAATTTCCGGTAGAGTAATTGAATGGCTTTTCCTTCTTTGTGCGCTGATGATTCCTGCCTTTTCAGCCTACCGGCTGGCAAAGTTCAATACAGACAGTCGTCAGACCGTTAATTTCTTCGGCTTGCCTACCCCTGCAAATGCCATTCTCTGGGCTTCCTTCGGGCTGATGAGCGGCTTTTCGGGAAACGAGGAACTCCTCAGTATGCTCTTTACACCGGGAAATCTGGTTGTAACCGCGGTGATAACCTCCCTGTTGCTCGTTTCCGAAATTCCGATGTTTTCGCTCAAATTTTCGGGGTTACAGTTCTACAATAACTGGTACAGATATATTTTTCTTTTTGCGGCATTGATCCTGATAATACTGGCAGGCATATACGCACCCGTTTTGATTATTATGTTGTATATCTCGCTATCCATCTCCTTTTATCTGCTAAAGGTGGATATTTAAAACCGGAACTGAACCTACCAGATCCGGTCTGAAATTCTGTATAGCTGATTCAATATATTGAACCCGCTGTGAAAAGTCAAACAATTTAATTTGCCAACATGACATTAATACGCCAGGTAGAACTAAGTGCTGAATGTCAGTTAATTAATCTTTATGTTTCTTAGTGCCTTGGAGCCTTGGTGGCTGGAAAATGCTTTTCGGAGCAGGCTCAGTAAATGCATATTGAACATATTGGTAATTAAAAATCAGCAGGATCACTAAGTTGATGATACGCTGATATATCTGAGATATTCCCTGACTATCCTCAATTCTCCATAGGAAACCTTATCTCCCAGCTCTTCTTTGGCGTCACTCATTGACGCAGATTCATTCTGGTTGTAATATTCTGAAATCAGGCTGATCTTTTCAGGATCTATCATTCCTTCAATTCCTATCAGGCCTGTACCTATACAATAACTTAGGTGTCCCTCGATAGTGCTTTCAACCAGGCCCCTTTCCAGGGCAATCTTCCTGACCGATTTGCCGGACTTGTAAAGATCAAGGGTAATCTGCCTGGTATCCCCCTTTTTCAGGACAGGCTTAAGGTCATCTTCACCAAACGGCACCTCCACTTCGTTTTCAGCAAGGTATCCGGTTATAATTTTCATGATAGCCGCGCCATATAGTTGCATCCGTATTTTTCCGATGCCATGTATGGTTTTAAGCTGTGCTTTGGAAAGGGGAAGTTCGGCTACAATCTGTTGCAGACTTCGCTGCGTCAGCACCTGGTATGCATCAATATCCGCTTCACTTGCTGTTTCTTGTCTCCATTTAACCAGTTTTGCATATAGGGCAGGGTGTTTTT
>CAYMXK010000527.1:0-3114 GCA_964393915.1 uncultured Prolixibacteraceae bacterium | reverse complement strand
TGGTCAGCATAATCCAGTCGGGCCATTTCCAGTTCTGATGGGGAGCCGATACCCCCACGTCGAGTATGAGCCAGTGCAGTTTCGAGGGAGAGATTAACGGACTGCCCAGTTTGTGTTCAATCCAGGGCCGTGTAATGGTAATGGCTCCGGGGTATAACCCGAATTTTTCGTTTCTGACCTCGAAATTGAGAATCCCCGTTTCCAGAAATGTAATTTCAATTCCTTCATTCCGGTGAAACGGAAGTCCCCAGTTTTGCTCATTCTGTGCATCCCAGAAACCAATTGATTTGATTCCCCGGAGTACGTCGCCCGGAATCTTCACCCCCGGATAGGTTCCACGGGCAAAAGTGTGCAGCAGAATCTCCCCTTTTTCCGAAGCCTTTTTCAGAGATTTACATGAATCGGGCACATGCGGCAAAGTATCTGTCCCGTTTAGTGAATTTCCACCCATAATAACTTGTAAATTTATGCAGTGAATAATATTACAACTTTTTGTAATTCAAAATTATTAAAATTGTAAACGGTAAAAATATAACTATATCAATAGTTTACAAAATATTTGAACCAATTGTAAAATATAACATTATTTACCTTTAAAAAATTTGCACTCATGGGAAACAAGAAATTGGAAATCGTAAACAAAGTGGGTTGTTTTGCTTTGGTTGAAGCATTCACCACGCTCGAAAATCAGTTGAAAACCATAAAATCATGGGGCTTTTCAAACGCAGATATTACAGATAATTCTGATGGTGCATGCCTGGGTGCAGCCTATGGTTTTACTTCGCTGGCAAGCCTTGATGCCAATCCTTTTGATTTAAAACGGATGTTCGACAACGCGGGACTGGCCATCTCATCGGTTTGCGCACATGCCGAACTGCTTGACCCAACCGCACCGTGGCGTTACGGAACAGCCCAGATTATAAAAGCGGTTAAAATTGCCGGTGCCCTTGGAATTAAACACGTAATCACTTCTGAAGGAGATCCTAAAACCGACTTTGGTAAAAAGTTAACCCATAGTCAGGCGGTTTTCGCCATTGCCGAAAAACTTTACGAGCCATTGCGGCTTGCAGCCGATATGGGTGTAAAAATTCTGATTGAGCCTCATGGTCATATTACCGATTCGGTAATTTACACCGAACAGGTTATAAATGAATGTAATTCTGAAGCGCTGGGTTTGAACCTTGATACCGGAAACCTGTGGCTTGGCGGTGGTGACCCGGTTGAATACATCAAAAAGTTTGGAAATAAAATTGAACATGTGCACTGGAAAGATCTGCCTGCAGAGATGGAAGCCCTGCGTGGCAAAATGTTTGGCTGCGGCATGGCTGTAATTCCTCTGGGGACAGGCGTTGTGCCGGTAGAAGAGGTTTTTAACGAATTGGTTAAAATGGGATTCGACGGCTATTCGACTTTCGAAATTGCCGGTGAAGACGCCGTTAAAAAGAGCCTGGCGTTTTTGAATGAGCTTGCCGGCAGATAATATTTTAAAGTTATTGAATCAACAGAAAATATGAGCCTGCTCCGAAAAGCCTTTTTCTGCCACCAAAGACATAAAGGATTCACCAAGATTATTAAGCAGATAATCAGCACTTTGTGTTTCTTGGTGCCTTGGTGGCAGATTTTCTTTTGACTTACGAGAGGGAACTTAAATAATAAAACGAATATGAAATCATCAATGACCAACAGAAGAGATTTTCTTAAAACGACAGCTTTTGCAGCAGCAGGAACCATAATGGTGCCTACCATATTGTCGTCGTGCTCAAAAAGTGCCAACAGCCATATTCATATGGCACACATTGGAGTTGGCAGCCGGGGTACAGGAACAACCAAAAACTATTTTTTGCCTGTTCCCGGTTCACGTTCACTGGCTACCTGTGATCCATTTACCGACAAGAGAGAAGGACTTGCGCAGCATATTTCGGCTTTTTACAAGGAAAAATACCAGGAAGAGATTCCCTGCACTCCTTATCTTGATTTTAATGAAATAATTGAACGATCTGATATTGATGCAGTTCATATTTCAACCGGCGATCACTGGCATCTGCCCATGGCAATAAAAGCAGCCAATGCAGGAAAACATATTTATCTGGAAAAGCCGCTCGGGTTGGACTTCGACCAAATGATTGAGCTCGAAATGATAATGAAAAAAAAGAACCTCATTTTTCAGTATGGAACCCAGCAAAGGTCGCTGGTACATGTGAAAAAAGGGATTGAAATGATAAAGGCCGGTGAAATAGGTGAAATTAAAAATATTTATATCTGGGCCCCACCTGCCGACGGCACTCCCAAAGGGTCTGTCATTACAGAAGAACCGCCGGTAAATCTGGATTATGACCGCTGGCTTGGACCAGCCCCGGTAAAGCCTTATTGTGAGGCCCGGGTGGCAAATACAGGCACCTGGAACATCTATGACTATGCACTTGGGTTTATTGCCGGCTGGGGTGCCCATCCGCTCGATGTGGCCGTCTGGGGTGCAAAAAAACAAATGACTGATACGTTCACAATCACAGGAACTGGTTCAATATTTCCTGATAATCCGCTTTTCGATACCATTGATTTCTGGGATTTAAATATTGAATACAAAAACGGACTCAAGGTACATTTTGTAAGTACAAACTATGCTGAAGATCTGAAGAAAAACCTGAAGGGAGGCGACGGAACAACTTTTTATGGCACGAAAGGCTGGATTAGCCTCGGCAGAGGAGCTGCTGCATCTGATATTCCCAAACTTCATCAGGAGCTGAACGTTGAAGTTTTTGGTGAAAACAACAGGCACGGATATAATTTCATTCAATCTTTGAAAGGCGAAATTGAACCATTTAATCCGCTTGATGAAGCTATTCTTTCGGACTGTATCAGCCACATGGGAAATATTCTTATCCGCTCGGGCAAAGACAAAATTGTATGGGATGCAGTTAACCGTGAAATTGTCAACTATCCGGAGTTGAAAGCACTCTATTTTCAACGTGAATCGAGAGCGCCTTATAATGTCTGAAGCCATAATGAGGTTACTAAATTAAGCCCTTATTTGCCACCAAGGCACAAAGGCACCAAGGATACACCAAGATTATTTAACCGCAAAGGGCGCAAAGGAGAAACCGCAATGAACGCAAA
>CAYMXK010000526.1:0-3114 GCA_964393915.1 uncultured Prolixibacteraceae bacterium | reverse complement strand
TTTCCGGAACGGGCAGGCCTGCCCGCTCACAAAGCGTGGGATAAATATCGTAGATATAACAAAGCTGATCGCGCAATTCTCCCTTTGGAATACCCGGGCCTGAAATGATGAGCGGGACATGTACCGAATGCTCATATACATTCTGCTTCCCCATTAATCCGTGTTTTCCCATAGCCAGTCCGTTGTCGGAGGCAAAAATGATAATTGTATTATCGTATTTTCCCGACGTTTTCAAAGCCTCGAGAATCCGGCCAACCTGATAATCATCATGAGAAATCATTGCATAATAATCGGCAATCTTCTTTCTGACTTCCTCTGGTGTTCGGGGAAAACCGGCCAGGTTCTCGTCCCTGATTTTTAACATGCCGTTGTCGAAAGGATGCTGCGGTAAAAACGACGCAGGCAATTCCATTTATTCATCCATATACATTTCGCGAAAACTATCGGGCGCCTGGCGTGGATCGTGGGGTGTTTGGAATGCCACCCAGGCAAAAAATGGTTGTTCATTACCTGCCTGTTCCTCCAAAAACCGGATGCAGGCACTGGCGTATACCTCTGCAGAATGTATCCCTTCGTGAATTACCTCCTTCTCTTTTGAATAATCGCCTTCTGCAGAAAAAGGAGACAGAGGCAACCGGTATTGAGATCCTGTCATCCCCCGGAACAGAATTTTATCACCGCTGCTGAAAGATCTTGCAAAATGACCTTCGCGTCCCGGTTCATTCTTGCCGGTGGCAAAGGTGTTGTATCCATTCTCTCTGAAAACCTGGGGTAAGGTGGTATACTTTTCAGAGATTTCAAATCCGTAGATCCCCTGATTTTCGAGGTTCCATAAAGTCAGGCCACTGAATAGTGAAGCCCTTGAGGGTGAACAAACCGCGGGAGAACTTCCTCCCATTATATAGGCATTTGTAAAAGTTGTTCCGCTATTCACCAGCTTATCCATATTGGGCGTTTTTATTTTGTTGTTGCCTAAAGCATGAATTGTGGAATAGCACTGGTCATCAGTGAAAATGAACAGGATATTGGGTTTCAAGCTTGTTTTATCCGGAATGCCATCTGATTTTTCAACCTCTTTGGAAGTTGAGAAACCAAATAGCAAGGAGATTGCTGAAAAGTATAAAATTGAATTCTTCATCTATGAGTATTTTGACCGTTTATGCATACTTTGTTATAAAATCATGTGTCCCCCCAAATTATTCAAAAATTGTAAAATGCCATCTTGTCATCTTAAAATCTTGCCACCAAGGCACCAAGGCACAAAGGGTTCACCAAGGTGATCCAAAGGATATTTAACCCTTTGTGTAACTTGGTGTCTTGGTGTCTTCGTGGCAAAAGGGCTTTTCAGAACAGGCTCAATATTTAAATTCTTTACCAATTTCTTTTTCCAAAAAATCAATAATTAGCTTGCTCATTTGCTCATTGCCTTTATCAGAAAAATGAACATCATCATTGCCCATTCCATAGACTTTATGAATGGGTTTTGATTTCTTATAAATATCATTGATCAAAACCGAATGTTTTTTCATCACTTTTTTGGCCGCCTTATTGTAAATTACAGGGTCTTTCACAAAGCGACCGGGCTCATTTTCAGGAACATAGGAGGTAGTTACAAAAATTAACCTGGCATTGGTGAGCTCTTTCATGGTGCGCACCAACGAATCGAGATTCCGGGCGTATTCATCAACCTGAAAAGTAATTTTCCCGTTTACTTTATCCCTGTTTCCGGCCGATTTTGAATCGGGGTGCCTGTAGCACAAATCATGCAGTCCCCAGTTAAATTGGATGATATCCCAATCTTCGTTTCCTATGTAATCCCTGATGCTTTTCAATCCCTTACCAGTGTCATTGGCATTTCCCGGATTACGCTTTACTATGGCCCTCTCTTTAAAATGGTTGACTACATACGGAGTATATCCAATGGAAATGGAGTCACCAATTATAAGGATCTTTGGTTTTTTATCCGTCCCGGCCGATAAAAAAACTGCAAGAATTATAAATACAATTCCCAATCTTACTTTTTGTAGCTTCATGTGAATATAATTTGAAATAGTTTTTACTAAAATTCATGATTTATAAGTTCGGCCAATCCGGTCCCAAGTAATTTTTCCAGATCATGATGTTTACTTTTTGATTTGATTTTGTGCAACTTCTATAAATGCCAGGATATTTTCGAGGCTCGTATCCCCTTCCACGGAATGGGAAGGGGAAAAAATATATCCTCCATTCTTTCCAAGCTCGAGCAATCTATTGGATACGTCTGCTACCTCTTCACGGGTTCCAAAAGGAAGTGTCTTTTGTATGCTCAGTCCGCCATGGAAAGCAAGGTGTTCCCTGTACCGGGGCAGGATTGTCCAGATGTCCATAACCTCCGGTTGAAACGGGTTAAAACAATCTACGCCTATCTCAACCAGGTCATCAAACAATTCGTCCACATCCCCACATGAATGGATCATTACATATTTGCCGGCTTTTTTTACTCTCCCGTACATTATCTTGAGGTAAGGATAAATAAATTCTTTCCATAAATCGTATCCCATGATAAGGCCATATTGCTGCCCCCAGTCATCGCCAAAATAAACAGCATCAATGTCATACTCTAGCGCTTTGTCTACCTGGGCAACATTGTAGTCACATATCCTTCCCATCAGTTGATGCACAAATCCGGGATTGTTACAGAAATCCATCAAAAGGTTGATCATGCCCCTCATGGCCCAGGCTCTCTCGAACAGGGAAAATCCGATTTGGAACACCCTGAACATATCAGGTTTTTTTGAAATTTCCCGTTCAATATCCTCAAAGAAACGGGGATCGTGCGGATTGGGAAATTCATAACCCTCTAATGTGGGTTCAGGCAGCACAATCCCTTTCGCATCGCCGATGTCCTTATCAATGCTGCGGTCCCAAACCACCCCGAATACATCCTGAAACTGGTTGTTGCCCAAATCGTTGAAGAAACCTATATCACTGCCTAAATTAAGAATATGGTTGCCCAGAACAGTGTCAAGGTCATCTGTTCCATAATATTTACAGAGCATTTCTTTCGGCTCCATGGTAAATTTAAACGACCATGGCACATAGGGTGGTTTCCTGTGGTCGAGTACTAATTTTATG
>CAYMXK010000525.1:0-3118 GCA_964393915.1 uncultured Prolixibacteraceae bacterium | reverse complement strand
GTGCCATGTGCTCAATGTCATAATATTTCAGATCGTCAGGGTAGATACTTCTGTCGCCGACCGCATAGTACCAGAGTATATTCCCGTTGCGTTCAAGTGTCACATCCTGTGTTACACCGGATGGCGGGTTAAATACCGAATCGGCATAGTTATCAACCGAGTTAAAATCCATCACATTAAAGCTACAATGGTCGAATCGTTTCCATAAATCGGGTTGCGCTGTTACCGTTATTTTCCGGGGCGAGTTCACTTCAATATGATAAACGGGCCGGGAGGCATCGGCCCATATCCTGAGTTGAACCCCGCCGGCCTCAATCTGCACCGAACCGCTTGCCAGGTCAAGGCTTTGAAGGAAGGGTTCCCCGGCTTTGAAAGGATTGGGATCGAGTGATACGCGCACGCGTCCGGTCTTGAATATATCACCCATATAAGTGTAGGCATCATTTTTAGCCAGAAGAAGATACAGGTCGCCGTTTTCAATGGCGTAAACCCCTGCGGCTATGTCGCCGTTGCCCAGGGGCATAACTCCCGATGCGTCCTTCGACGGGCTGTTCCAAACTACATTATAGCGACTCATCCTCAATTCCGCCTCACTCTTTTTGGAGCTTGCACAGCTTCCTGAAAGAATACAAAGGCTGAATGCAGTCAGCATAATAATTACTGCACGATCCTGGGCAAAGTGCCTGATTTTCCTGCCAAATTGTTTAACCACTGATCTCATAGGTTTAATTTATTATCGTTTGATAGTCAATTCTACGCATTATACTGCACCCTGTTACAACCGTTTAACAGTTCTAAACCGAATGATGAATATCGACACCTTTATCATCGGATCCCGGTGTTTTGGGTTAATTACTACCAGACTGATTCTCTGAAAATTCAAGTTTCTGGCCGCGGACGGTCTCCATCCTGATAATGCCCCGGTCATCCGGTTTCAGGATTACACTGCTTCCATCAGCATTTTTTACCCCAATAGAATCCCAGGGGCTAACCATGTTCAATTCACCCCCGTTTTCTGACTCCACCAGAAGCTTGCTGATGACACCGTTTTGCATTTGGGCTGAAACCAGAAAACCACCCCGGGCCCTCAGGTTACTGAACCGGGCATCCCTGTCGGCAGGCCACGACGGAAATACCCTGATAATGTTATCGTTACTTTGCAGCAGAAACTCTGTTATCAGGCCACTTACCGCAGTTTGTTCGGTCATATAAAATCCATGCGCCTTCCAGTAAAAGAGCCCGTTGGACTGTTCTTTTCCCTTAAACCAGGTTTTTGTGTCGTTCCATGCCTCATCGGTCATCGACATGCGGGCTCTGGCCACATTGAGCATTACCACTGAGTTGTTCAGATTGTACCTGCTTTCTATCCACCTGATGGTTCTTTTAAAGAGCTCTTTTTCATCATCGGGAGAAAACCAGGATACCTGCTCTGCCGGGAACATTGGGACAACGGGTGTAATAATATTATAACCGCTCTCCCTGTCGCCTACTTTAACAACTTCTCCCGATACGGGATAATCAGGCAATTTATTGAGGCTTGCGGTCCAGCGGCTGATCAGATCCCGGTCCACACCCAGATCAGTGGCACCCTGTATCGCAGCCTTCAGGGTATGTTGTGCCCATGCAATGTCGTATGGACTGTTGCTCCATCCGAACTCTGTATGCTCCGGGTCAACGCTGGGTCCGAAAATCACCTTCCCGTTGTCGGATTTGCATTTTTCAATAAACGATGCATAAAAAAGGGCGTAATCCTTAATAACAGGATAGATTTTCTCCCCGAAGTATGCAATATCGCCACTGTACTCATAGTGCAGCCACAGAATATGGGCTATATGCCCTGCCGTTCCGATACCATAACTCCAGGGCATGTAGGCAAGCTGGCGTTTGTTGAAACTTACACTTTGCTCAGGATCAGGCTCGAAAGGCCAAAAGTTATGTGGAGTAACCGCCCCTTCACAATCAAAAACGGTCCGGGCATACCAGCGTGCACGGGGATGAAATTCGTTGACAAGGTCGATGAATGGTTCGGCCCTTTCGACATGATTGGCGCTGAAGGCAGTCCAGAAAGTCTGCTGTGCATTGTAGTTCATCGTCCAGGTTCCATGCCAGTTGGCTTTGCTGTTGTATCCACCCTGAAGGGCAATGGCGTAGGCACCAGGCTTGGAAAGACACCTGAAATAGTACAATTGCCTGTACCACCAGTTTTGCAGATCCTGATCAGAAAGATCTACTCCGCTTCGTGACCAGAATTGTGTCCAGTCGCTTTCATGTTCCTTTAGTATGACATTTGGTTTAGCCGCAAGAACGCTTTTAACAAGGGATACCGCATCTGCCTGCGCGTTGGTCGATTCACGGGTCGTAACCACGGCCACCGCGTGCCGGGTTCCGCTCCTGCCTAAAACGGTATAAACATCCATGCCGGAGTAATCAGGATCAGGAGGCAGGTGCTGCTTTACAATGGTTAGTCCATCAGACTGCGACAATTCTGCCGGAGGAAGAAATGGCTGGGCAAACCCATCAACCGTTACCTGATTACCGGTTTCGATATAATAGACATTTTTCGTGGCCAATGCCCTGACAGTAATTGTTTCTGGCCCTGCGATTATGGTCGCACAACCCCGTGTGAGGTCAATTTTTGCATTGGAAACTTTATCTCCAATAGCAATCAATATCTTTGCAGGTGGTGTCTGTGTCGGATAGGGATGATTCCAGCTTTCGGGCCGGCCACCACCTGTCCAGGTCTGGTTCGCTACATCTACCTTCAACAGAGGAGGATCTTTTTCCGTTATCAGGCGGGCATCCCAGACATCATTTTTGGCAAGGTGCATGATAATCTGGTCATTTGCACTATATATCAGTGCGTTAATATCACCGTTCCCGATGATGACCCCGTTGCTGTCGGGATGGCTGATTGTGGTTTGCACGATATCGGCGCTGGTCAGCGCTTCAGGGAAGGGGATGACCTGCTCGGCTGGTTCTTTGCACATCATAAGAAGTGTTAAAAGGCACAATACAACCCCTGGTCTGAATGATAATAATAATTTCTTCATAAGCTTTATCTATATTTATCTGGTCTGAAATTTTATTTTATTTAAAAGGATATATCCAGCAGAAACCA
>CAYMXK010000524.1:1448-3120 GCA_964393915.1 uncultured Prolixibacteraceae bacterium | reverse complement strand
ACGTATTGCAGAATTCAGGATATTGCACCCGTAAAGGTGTAGAAGTGTGGGCCCAACTGCCCCGATTAAATCGGGGTGAACCAGTGACTCCCTGATTATGAGTCAGGTGCTCTAACCCCCCGATCCAATCGGGGTGAGCTATGGGCCCTGAAATTCTGTTTTAATAGAACTCCCTTGAAAAAGGTGTGCAAGTTTAGCAATTTGGCGGCAATTACACAAATATTTTTTAATTTTACTTTATCAAAAAACCATCTCAACAGTAGTAATAACCTTAAAAACAACGTTATGGCATTTACTTTACCCGCATTGCCGTATGCTAAAAATGCGCTTGAACCTTTTATAAGCGCTCAGACGCTTGAATTCCATCACGGAAAACATCACCAGGCATACGTCGACAATGTCAATAACCTTATTCCGGGAACTCCCTTTGAAAATGCAAGCCTCGAGGAGATTATCCTGAACGCCGAAGGCGGCATTTTCAATAACGGGGCACAGGTTTTTAACCACTCCTTCTACTTCGCGCAATTTGCGCCCGACGGTTGCCATGAGCCGAAAAGCAATCTGAAAACAGCCATTGAGAATGAATTTGGTTCAATGGAGGCTTTTAAAGAGCAGTTCAATAAGGCCGCAGCTACGCTCTTTGGCTCGGGTTGGGCCTGGCTGGTAAAAACCAGTCATGGAAAGCTTGAAATTGTGCAGACCTACAATGCCGGATGCCCCATCCGCGATGGCAAAATGCCCCTGCTCACCTGCGATGTGTGGGAACATGCCTATTACCTCGACAAACAAAACATGCGCCTCAAGTATATCGAGGACTTCTGGAAGGTGGTCGACTGGAAGGTGATTTCTGAAAGGTTTGCCTGAAAAACCGGGCGGATTCTGTATTTTTGATGTTCAATCAACACTATAAGTTTAAAAACAGATTATTGGTATGAGTACGGAAAAAGTTTTGGAAGTAATGAAAGCGGCCGGCAAGGCGCTGAAGGCAGGTGAAATTGCTGATGCTGCAGGCATCGATAAAAAGGAGGTAGACAAAGCAATGAAGGTTCTTAAAACCGAAGGGAAGATCGTTTCACCCAAAGTTTGTTACTGGGAACCCAAATAGCAAAATTTATTCACCCGGTGTACCTCTTTCGCCGGGTGAATTGTTTAACGCATATTTTATCCACCTTTTCTTTTCCCCATCCATGAATTTCTGAAACTTTGGTGGCGGGGCGATAGATATTTTCAATGGTTTCCCGGTGACCGGATGGTGAAATTCTGCCTTTACCGCACACAGAAACAGCCCTTTCCCCCTGAGCATAAATCCCGGGTTACCATAGAGCTTGTCGCCAAGTATGGGAAATCCTGCATTGGCAAGGTGTATCCTGATCTGATGCGTCCTGCCTGTTTCAGGATAAAGGTTAAGCTGCGAAAGCCGGCCGCTTACCAGAGAGGATACTGTTTCAATCGTTTGGAAACGGGTAATTGCCTCTTTCCCCTGAACAGGATCGTTGAAAACTCCGGAGGCGGGGGTTTCCCCAATTACCACAGCCTGGTAGGTCTTGACAATCTCCTTCTGTTCCATCATGTTGCCCAGCGCAACCCTGGCATGGCTAGTTTTGGCAATAATTACCAATCCGCTGGTGGCACTGTCGAGGCGATGGATGGCCCTGAAAACCGGCAATGCATC
>CAYMXK010000524.1:0-1348 GCA_964393915.1 uncultured Prolixibacteraceae bacterium | reverse complement strand
GGTTTTTTCCTGTCAAAGGCGCCTGGCAGTGAAATTCGAAAGTTATGATGATGCCAGTCAAGTCTAATTGCCATACAAAGTTTTGTAAACTTCTTAAAATAAACCGGTAATGTTATTCTCAATTTCCTGAATTGCTTTCATTATCTGTATATTTGGTTCTTTAATTGCCATCCCGATTCCTCGGGAAAATTGGCACGAGGAAATTAATTCATACTGGTTATAAGTCCAAAAATCATGAGTACCAATAGACGCGAATTTTTAAGAAACAGTTTAATCGGGGCAGGAGTAATTGGCAGCGGTCTGGTAAGCTGCACCCCTTCCGGAACAGGGGATAGTAAATCAACCAAAGGGATTCAGCGTACCCAGCATTTTAATATGTGCGGATATGCGGCCCCAAAACTCGACAAGGTCAGGGTGGGCTTTGTAGGCCTCGGCATGAGAGGGCCTGGCGCCGTTCAGCGTTTTTCGCACATCGAAGGTGTTGAGATTGTGGCTTTATGCGATAAGCTGGAGGAGCGGGTTGAAAAGGTGCAGAAAAAACTTGAAGAGCAAGGACTTCCCAGGGCAAAGTCATATGCCGGTTCGGAGGATGCCTGGAAATCGATGGTTGAGAGTCCGGATATTGACCTTATATATATCTGCACACCCTGGTCATTGCATGCCCCAATGGCGTTGTATGCCATGGAAAACGGAAAGCACGCCGCTACGGAGGTCCCGGCTGCCATGACCCTTGATGAGACCTGGCAGTTGGTGGAGACTTCGGAACGCACCAAAAAGCATTGCATGATGCTCGAGAATTGTTGCTATGACTTTTTCGAGTTGTTAACCCTGAACCTTGCACGGCAGGGATACTTCGGAGAGATTATCCATGGTGAAGGCGCTTACATACACGACCTGCGTGACCTGAACTTTAACAAGGAGGGTTATGCCGATATGTGGAGGCTGAGGGAGAATATGCATCAGGGTAACCTATATCCGACCCACGGACTCGGGCCTGTTTGCCAGGTAATGAATATCAACAGGGGTGACCAGATGGAATATCTCACCTCCATGCAGTCGGCCGATTTCATGATGGCTGCCATGGCTGAGAAACTGGCCGCGGAGGATGCTTTTTTCAGCGAGTTTGCCGGCAAACCCTTCAGGGGAAATATGAATACCACGGTGGTGCGCACCCATAAGGGACGTACCATTATGATCCAGCACGACGTAACCAGTCCGCGGCCCTACTCACGCATACACATGATCAGCGGAACCGAGGCTTTTGCCCAGAAATACCCTACACCCGGAAAAATCTCAAAAGGTCACAGCTGGCTCAAGCCTGAGGAGTTGAAACTGCTTGAAGACCAAT
>CAYMXK010000523.1:2387-3133 GCA_964393915.1 uncultured Prolixibacteraceae bacterium | reverse complement strand
TCACCAACGAAATCAAAAATAACGTCATTATTTACAATAAAAGCGGGAGTCTGATTGATACCTGGGGAACTCAATTTCCCGGTGCTCACGGACTTACAATTCAAAATACAGGGAAAGAAGACTTTTTATTTATAACCGACACCGCTAAACACCAGTTGTATAAAACCACCATCGACGGAAAAATACTGTTTACAATTGAAGCACCTGCCGACATTCCTGTTTACCAAAAAAAGGAAGCATTTGTGCCAACAGAAACGGCGGTTCTTGAAAATGGCGAATTTTATATTGCCGATGGTTATGGTGCACAGCATATTTTGCATTATGATGAAAAAGGGGTTTTAAAAAACTCGTTTGGCGGTAAAGGCGAAGGCGATGAATTTCTCGATAATGCACACGGAATTTGTATCGATTACCGAAATACAACACCAACTTTAATTATCACCGACAGAACCCGGAATGCCTTTAAACGGTTTTCGCTGGATGGAATATTAATGGAAATAATTCACCTGCCAGGCGCGTGTGTTTGCCGGCCGGTTATCAAAGGAGATTATTTGTATGCCGCAGTTTTAAGATCGCCCAGTCTGAGGGAGGCAGATTCAGGATTTGTTACCATTCTGAATAAAGATAACAAAGTGGTTTCCAACCTGGGAGGTTCGGAGCCGGTTTATGTAAACGGTATTTTGAACCCTATGTCTCAGGCCGGAAAAATATTCAAAAACCCGCATGATGTATGCGTTGATGATGAA
>CAYMXK010000523.1:0-2377 GCA_964393915.1 uncultured Prolixibacteraceae bacterium | reverse complement strand
AAGGCCTTCTTCGATCAACTCTCCGATTTCAAGTATAAAAGGTTTAATATCATTATTATTTATGTTGAAAATATTATTTTTTAAGGAGCCAAGGTCATTAATAAATCGCCTTAGCTCAAACGGAATCTCTTGAGCAATTAATGAAGAAAGTTTATCTACAAAAATATTCAAAAACCCGCATGATGTATGCGTTGATGATGAAGGAAGTATTTATGTTGCACAATGGGCTTCCGGAAAAGTGTATCCGTACAAGTTTACGAGATTGTAGGAAGAACATTCCCTCTCTAAATCATCTTTAAAAATTCTTCGCAACCAGCCACTTTGAGTTCACTAAACCAGAAATCATTACGGTCTTCGGTGATTATCCATTCACAACCATGACTTACTGCGGAATAATATTCGAGGCCATCTTCAAAATCATTTATCTTCGCATTTGAAATTGCCTTTTGGGTAGTAATTTCATCCAACGACGTGATTTCAATATTACGGCTCAGAAGGTCAATTTTCTTTTTAGCAACCACCTCTCCACTTTTTTTTGAAGCAAAATAAAAGGCAATGGCCAAACAAAGTGGTGATGTACAAATCCTTATGTTGTTCTTACCCTGAAGGCTCAGAATGCGTGACGACCAGGTATACAAAGGGTATTCCCGGTTCAGCGTGGCTACCAGAACGTTGGCATCGAGAAATACCTTCATTTTGACTGACCATAAAATTCATCCTTCAATGACTTACGGGAACGTTTCACGTAAACAGCCTCACCTTCAGCCACCTGGTTTACCCAATCGGCAACCGGAAAATCACTGAGGGTTTTATAATTCCCGGAGGTGATCTGCCTGTACAGGAATTCGGTAAGCCTCGATAGACTAATGTTATTAGCCGCGGCAAAGGCCTTTGCCTTTTCGATTACCTCCTGGTTAAAATGAAGCGTCAACTTTGCATCCATCATTTTTACGTCAAAGATAAATTATTTATACGTAAATCACAAGATTGCCTGAATACAACCCTTCATTTAATTATGGCGAATTCGCAACCGTCTTTTCGCATGGGCTGCACTTCTCCCGGATTTTGATATTCTCAGTCACCAGCTTTGCCGACGAACCCCATATTATCAGGGTAACCTGCTCGATCCAACCAGCCGTTTTTGCAGCATGCGTGTACATTAATGCCATTTGCCCGGCAAGTAATGGATCGTCACTGGTCAGAATTCAGTTTAGCCAGACAGCCTTTACCAGTTTTCTAGATGTATCAGCACTTTTGTCAAGTATCTCCTGATTATTTCTTTTATCCTGGCGGTTTTTGAATACGATCATAAAAACCCCTGCAAAAATTAACGGTATTAGTGTTTTCATTTTATTTAATTTAATTGGTTTATTTGAAATGGGTTTATTTAATTGAAGTCATCAATACCAAAATTTAATTCTTCGTTTTCGGTTGTTTCTTTTGAAATGATCTTGTTGTTATATCTTAATATCAGCTTATTTCCAGTTAATGATTTGATATTTACAGCAATCAGATTGCCTTCCCCCCAGGTGATATCCAATTCAAAACCACCGCAGCCTTTTAATCCGGTAACTTTTCCGTTGGGCAGTTTGGACGGAAGTGCGGGCAGCAAATCCTGGTAAAAATCGCCGTTTTCGTCGCGCAGGTGCGATTGTAACACCATTTCCACGATGCCGGAAGTAGCCCCGAAATTACCGTCGATCTGAAACGGCGGACAGGCATCAAACAAATTCATATACAACCCACCTCCATCCGGAGTATATCTGTCGTAAATTATTGAAGGAACCATCAGGTTTTTCAGTAAAACGTATGCATGATCACCATCTAGCAGGCGAGCCCAGAAATTTATTTTCCAGGCAAGTGACCAACCTGCTCCACCATCACCGCGATGGGTGAGCGTCACCTTACAGGCTTCGGCAAGATCGGGTGTCGTCAGCGGGTGAATCTCATCGCCCGGATGCAATCCCCACAAATGCGAAACATGGCGGTGCTTTTCGTCCGGACTGTCCACATCGTCAAGCCATTCCTGCAACTGCCCGTGTTTTCCGATTTGGTTGGGTGCAATCTTTTCGCGTTTGACTTTAAGCATTTCAGCAAAATCTTCATCCACACCCAGTATCTTTGCAGCTTCGATGGTGTTGGCAAACAAATTCCTGATGATTTGGTGGTCCATGGTCGGACCCATCACCAAACCACCCAGCTCCGGACTATTGCTGGGGCCGCTTACCAGCCATTCCGGGTTTTTGGGCCAGGGGATAAGGTAACCGGCAAAAAACCGCGAAGCCTCCTTTAAAACCGGATAGGCGCGGTTTTTAAGAAACTCTTTATCGCCGGAATACTGGTAATGCCACCACAAGTGCTGGCTCAGCCAGGCACC
>CAYMXK010000522.1:0-3142 GCA_964393915.1 uncultured Prolixibacteraceae bacterium | reverse complement strand
AGCTGTTGTTGCCCTGATGCGCCCGGCCACCACTGAAACATCACCGAGGGTTACCGCTTTGGAGTTTAATCTGATCAACCCCAGATCAAGAGACCCTCCGTATGGCAGAACAATCTCTTCGGACAAGGTTTCGTAACCAATGGCACTTATTCTTATCACACAGGTTCCGCAGTTGATGACTGGAAGCATAAACTCCCCTGCGAGGTTTCCGGCTATACCACCAAGCAGATTGCTTCCCGATTCGTCATAAACGGCAATATTGGCGTAAGCCACCGGCTGATTGCTTTGTTTTTCAACTACAGTTCCCTTTATCTCCGGGGGTTGTTGTGCCCGTAATGGTAAAATGCCGGTTCCCGTCATTAATAAAAGAACAATTGCAAAGTATCCGGTCAGATATCCGGCAGAAGATTCCATTTTCATTTTATCACTTTTTTTTGATTATTGATCTTTGTCCGACAAAGTGAATGAATAGGAACACAGGCTGCAAATTTCCGGGATACGATGTAAAAATTTGTTGCCGGTGGAATAAACACAAGCTTATAATTGTTACAGGAGGTAAAAAATTTGGGATGAAAGGGTTATTTAAATTTTCGGCAGAGCTCTGTGAAAGGCTTGGTATTGTTCCGGGAAACCGGTATCTCTTCGTCGATGCCGATGAGTTTCAGCTGGTAGCCAAGGCTGTTCCCCCTTTTGGTCCTGATCTGTTTGATATTCACAATAAATGCCCTGTGTGTTCTGAACAGAAAGGGGATGCCCGAAAGCTGTTCTTCGATGTTGTTGATCGAATTCCGGATAACCTGTTTTTGCACTTTGTTATCGCGGAGAAGGTAAAAATTGACATAATTGCTTTCTGATGCCACATATATGAGCTCGCGGGGATAAAAACTCAATTCCTCTTTTTTCAGTTGTGAGATAATTTTGACAGGAACTTCACCAGCGGTGTGGTTTTGTTCCTTCGCAGACTCCTTTGGGATCGCACTTTCTTCAGGCCAATGGCGGTAGTTCGATAATATAAAAAAGCCGAATGGGATGATCCCGATGAGGAAGGCATTTCTGACAGAATTCAGGAATGTTGGCAAATTGAGGCGATTGAATGGTTCTTCCAGAAAAAAGCCTGCGAGATAAATGGCCACTCCGGTTGCTGACAGTGTAATAATTATGGCTGACAGCTCCTTGCCAGCAGACCACGGGTATTCATCAGAAAAGAAAGGGATGCGCCTGAGGAGTCTGATGGTTCCCAGTACAGAGAGGCCAGCAACTATGGAGTAGATTGCCATGGTACCCCCGTAGCTGAAATGCCGGCCGGGGCGTGCCCCCAGTGGTATGTACAGGATCAGGAAGACAAAGCAGAAGACCATAATCAGCAGGGCTCCGGAAACAGGGTGCCTGAAAATGTAATTCCGGGGAAATTTACGTGTTAGCCAAACGGGGTAATCTCCTTCCATGTTATAGTATTGATCAGCAAATCAGTTTCAATCGAAAACACAAAAGTAGGTATAAATCCGGATGAAAAGTGAATAAGGACTTTGTAGAAAAAAAAGTTAATTTTGGCAGTTAAAGCCTTACATGATGAAGCTTTTCACTACAAGCCAGATAGCCGGCATAGACCGGTATACGATCGCCAATGAACCCATCGCTGACATCGATCTGATGGAACGGGCATCAACTGAGATGTACCATCGCCTGAGAACAAGGATCGACACCAACCTGCCGGTGCAATTTTTTGCAGGGCCCGGCAACAACGGTGGCGACGCCCTTGCGCTTGCCCGTATGTTTGCGGAAAGGGGCAATGAATGCACCGTATACCTTCTCGATAGCGGGAGATCGCTGTCTGGATCTCCGGCCATCAACTGGCAAAGACTGGTTGACCAGGATAAAGCGGTTCTGCTCACCATCAGTTCGGAGAAGGATTTTCCGCCATTGCATCCCGATGTTCCGGTAGTCGATGGGTTGTTTGGATCCGGGTTAAGCCGTCCGCTCAGCGGACTTCCTGCTGCCCTGGTGAAGCACATCAACAATGCGGGTTGCCGTGTTTATGCCATTGACGTACCCAGTGGACTGGCAGGGGAAGACAATGCCGGGAACCACGCGGACCATATTGTCAGGGCAACCCTCACACTGACCCTGCAATTCCCGAAGCTGAGCCTTTTGTTTCCAGAGAACAGTCAGTTTACCGGTGACCTGGAGGTGGTGGATATTGGCCTGCACCCCGGTGGAATTGCCGCTGTGGAAACACCTTACCACATGACCGGGCGGTCATGGGTCCGGGACAGATTGCCGGCAAGGTCAAAATTTTCACATAAGGGTACCTATGGGCATGCCCTCCTAATTGCAGGAAGTTATGGTAAAATGGGAGCTGCTGTACTTGCTTCCGGAGGGTGCCTGCGGACAGGTGTGGGATTGCTCACCGCCCATGTTCCCGGGAGAGGATATGACATAATGCAAACAGCCGTCCCGGAGGTGATGTGCAGTGTCGATAAAAGCGACACGTTTTTCAGCTCTCCCCCCGCAATTGAAAAATTCAGCGCAGTGGGAATCGGCCCCGGAATCGGCCCCGATTCGGCTACAAAAAATGCCTGGGTCAAGTTGCTGCAGGAGATCAAAGTGCCGTTGGTTGCCGATGCCGATGCCCTTAACCTTTTGGCCGGAGATCCCGGGATGTTGCCTGCAGGGTCGGTTATTACGCCTCACCCTGTAGAATTCGTGAGGTTGTTCGGTACAACCACGGATTCATGGCAACGGCTGCGACTTCTGCGGGAAGTGGCGCAGAAATACAAAATCGTTGTGGTGCTGAAAGGTGCTTACACCCAAACAGCCCTTCCCACGGGTGAGGTCTACTTTAATCCTACCGGAAACCCGGGTATGGCCACCGCAGGCAGTGGTGATGTCCTGACCGGGATAATTCTCAGCTTGCTGGCACAGGGTCTCTCTCCGGATGATGCCGCAATATGCGGTGTTTACCTCCATGGCCTTGCTGGTGACCTCGCTTCCGAAAAATTTTCACAGCCTTCTCTGATTGCTTCTGATATTTCCCTGTTCCTTGGGAAAGCTTTCCGGAAGATTTATGATACGGGGCAACAAGATTTTTGATATTTTTGACGTTTCACCATAAAATTTAGTCATGAGGATTTTTGCAATGCTT
>CAYMXK010000521.1:0-3145 GCA_964393915.1 uncultured Prolixibacteraceae bacterium | reverse complement strand
TTCATATGGACTTTCGCTGTGCTTTAAGATCGAAAAGGAGGGATCGAGCAGCGATGCAATTTTTTGAAAATCTCCTTTGTAGGCAACTTCAAAAATATTGGACTTATAGGTGTGCTTAATTTCGTGAATCGGGCCGTCGAGAATTTTCCTCGACTTGTTTATGAGGGCAATATGATCGCACAGATCCTCCACCGTACCCATGTTGTGGGTCGAAAAGATAATGGTGGCCCCTTTGTCGCGCAGTTCAAGTATCTCCTGTTTGATGAGGTTGGCATTTATGGGGTCGAAGCCACTGAAGGGTTCATCGAAAATCAGGAGGGATGGTTTATGAACTACAGTTGTGATAAACTGTATCTTTTGCTGCATCCCTTTGGAAAGCTCTTCCACTTTTTTGTCCCACCAGCTCACTATATCGAATTTCTCAAACCAGTATTTCAGGCTTTTCATAGCTTCCCTGCGGTTTAATCCTTTGAGTTGAGCCAGATAAAGCGCCTGGTCGCCGATTTTCATTTTACTGTAAAGACCCCTTTCCTCGGGAAGGTAGCCGATTTTCGACACATCTTTGGAGGTCATGCGGTGGCCGTCCAAATAAATTTCACCCGTGTCAGGGGCTGTAATTTGGTTGATGATCCTGATCAGGGTGGTTTTTCCTGCACCGTTGGGTCCCAGCAGTCCGAAGATGGAGCCCTCTTTTACGGATATGCTCACGTCACTCAGCGCTTTTGTGGTTCCATATTCCTTATTGACATTGTTGGCTGTAAATAGTTCCATTATCTTTTTTTTTGATGAATTGGTAATTGACTTGCGGGTAAAATTACAGTTTTAATGCAAACTAAATTGAAGAAAAACCTGCCGGATGTTGAGAGTGTCGGGATTTCATCTTTGTGAGTAGGGAAAAAGTAAAGCCCGGAGCTCTCCCCGGGCCTCTCCAGCTTCATAGCTTTTATGAGCAACATAAAATTATGATGTAAACCAACGCATTATTTTGATAAATAAAAATAGACATTTCATGGACGTTGATAGTATTATTTGTTAAAGAGCTGCTGATTGTACTTCTGCAATATTATGATGCTTTGACTAAAAAGCATTCAGCTACAAAGGATGCGGCCCGCAGAATTAACTGTTATTGTTTCTCAATATCGAGGAGCACTTTTCCTGAGTCTTTGAGCAATCCCACCGACCATTTCACAATAACCAGCGAGCTGACCACCGCGGCGATGGTATCGATAAAAGGGATATCCCAGGTCATGGCAGCAAAAAGTCCGATGATGGCGGAGACACTTGTAAGGGCATCGGCAATTACATGGAGGTAGGCTGCCCTGATGTTGTGGTCGCCATGGCCGTGCTCATGGTGCAGCAGGAAGGCACTGGCGATATTCACCAGCAGTCCGATAAAGGCGATGCCGATGGCTTCGCGGTAGTTAATCACTTCGGGCGTGATAAACCTTTGCGCAGCCTCCACCATGATCACTATCGCGAAGATCAGCAGCATAAGGCCGCTGCTGTAACCCGACAGCGACAATATCTTGCCGGTGTTGCCCTTGAATTTGCCGTTGGCGGATAGTCTGCGCACCAGGATATAAGCCATCCAGCTCAGTCCTATGGCCAGTACATGCGAACCCATGTGGATGCCGTCCGCCAGCAGGGCCATTGACCGTGTGGTGATTCCGAAAAATATTTCCACCACCATGGTAATGGCCGTAACCAGCACCACCCACATGGTTTTCTGTTCGTGTTTGTGCAAATGTTCGTTCATGATTTCTTTTAAGGTTCAAAAATCGTCAGTGCAAATATCGAAATAAAACAAATGCATGGCGAATAATGTTTCCGGATATCTTTACGTTCGGTTTAGCCGGCGATGCAGATACCCGGAGTGACGAGGTGCAGAAGATCGGGGTCAGCGCTCTGATGGGTGCAGGAGTCGGGCTGGTGGCCGGGTCATTCTTTAAACGCGAAAAGGTGGTATATGAAAAAAAGCTAAACGTAGGAATATATCCGGGCAGCATGAAAATACCCGAAGGGGAAATCTCTCCGGAATTGGATTGATTAAAAATAATTTCTCCTGAATATTGCAAAAGATAAAAAATACTCCTAAATTGTATGCTGATTTACAATTCAAACTTGTGTTCTGTTGTCTGCATAAAGACAACCTTTCAATGTGTAAGGGCATTTGAAAAATTAATAAAATTTGTTATGGTTACCGGACGATACCATGGCTCAAATACACTACTCTGATAGACGCTGTTGTCCTTTCTCCTTTTGGGATTTTTGGGGAGCATGATCCAGGAATTTCTTATATTCAACTTATTATGTGAAATCTTAAATGGTATTTTTTTATGATGAAATTACTCCTTTAAAAACTAAATCTACTCAAACGAGATCTTATTTAATTCAACAAAAATTTACTTAAAACTTATTATTATGAGAAAAAGAAATTTACTTTTTAAAAGATTATTATCCCTGCTGGCCACAACAGCTTTGCTGGTGTGCTTCAGCATAACCGGGTGGGGGCAGACGATTGTATTAAACAACCTAACACCATCAACCGTTTCACCAGAAATGTCTTTTATTGCTAATTTTACAATTACAAGTACTTCTGGCAATAAAACATATAATTTGCAATATAAAACAGCTTCAAACGAATGGGTTACACTTAGTAGTGGGAGTTTTAATGGAAATGGAACAACTTCCTTATCAGGTTCATTAGATACACCTGGAACATACGCCGTTAGAATTTTGTTCTATCAAAATGTAAATACATATGCTGAATCAAATGAATTAATCTTAACAGTGTGCACTCCACCAACTGTTAGCATTACAGGCGTATCAATAATTTGTGTGGGCAGTACCACCTCGCTGTCGCCAACCACGGGTGGAACCTGGGTTAGCAGTGATCCTTTGGTTGCCACGGTAACGAATGCCGGAGTGGTAACCGGTGTAGCTGCTGGAACAGCCACTTTTACTTTTACAGAAACATCCACAGGCTGCAGTGCAACAACGTCTTCTGTCACAGTTAACGCTTTACCGATAGTTAGCATTACAGGCGTATCAACAATATGTGTGGGCAATACCACCTCGCTGTCGCCAACTACGGGTGGAACCTGGGTTAGCAGTGATCCTTTGGTTGCCACGGTAACGAATGCCG
>CAYMXK010000520.1:2193-3162 GCA_964393915.1 uncultured Prolixibacteraceae bacterium | reverse complement strand
ATTGCGTACCTGCACAAAACCAGCATCACTGAAGGTGTTCATGCCCAGGTCAAAGTTACCGGGTTCTGTCAGTACCAGACGGTCACCCACCCCAAGGGCATAGTGCGACACTATCTGCAGGTTCGGGATAGAGCAATCTTCGCGCAACTGTGTAAGCAGCGATGCAAAGGTCACATCCTTATAGGAGGTCTTTTTGTTCTCCAGGGCATCCTTCACGTTCACCATGGCATCGTTAGGAATATAGAGCACCACCTGTTTGTTGCGCCACTTGGGATCAATATTGCGCAGCCAGTCACGCAGCGAGTTAAATGCGGTAAGGTCCTGTCCGTCAATCGGTGCACTTAGCGCGTTACATCCCACCAGGTTACCCTTTGCAAGGCTGATATCCCCGGCAATTACCAGTTTATCCAGCAGGGTATTAAACCCATCTGCCATACCCATGGGGGTAGAATCAGCGATATCGCGCGTAGCATGAAACAGGGCATCGATAATATCCTCCCCGACAGTAATAATCTGATCGGCAATAATCTCCCTTTCCAGCGGGTGTTCCTTTGTTTTGTGGTTCACCTTGTTTTTGGCAGCATCAAAGAGCACTTTCTTCTCTTTGTAGTTGGTGATATCATCCTTAACGGCAGCGTATGCCATTTCAGTTTGCAGAATACGTTCCTTGAGGCGCATCACCTCGGCATTGTATTGCAGGTCCGTTCCCACATAGGGACGGGCAAGTCCACCCATGCGTTCCTTTACCACGACAATATCGCGGTTGTTTACCTCCAGCATTGATATTTTCAGCTCTTGCAATACAGGGATTAAAAGAGCATAGGGAAGAACCATGAAATCCTTCTGGTAGGTTTCGTTCACCCTTTGCAGTTGACTAATATTTACTACACCCATATTATGGTATTTTTAGAGTTCGCGGTTCAGGTATTCCTTAGACACCTCACCAATGGCATCCATTGGATTATCGTA
>CAYMXK010000520.1:0-2183 GCA_964393915.1 uncultured Prolixibacteraceae bacterium | reverse complement strand
CACCGGATCCGTATCGGTCAGAACTACAGCAGGTGCACCGGCCGGTTGCTGCCTAAGGTTGGCGTTTTCTGCCTCCAGCTGGATAATTCGGCCCTCGCGCTCAGCGATGGTCGCTTCGCGTTCAGTGATCACACTGTTGGCAGCATCCAGATTGGATTGGGTTTCGGTAAGAGCGGCGTTCAACCCCCCGGAGTGATCTATTCCCAGGGCCAGTTCAATGGCCTCCATCTCCTCATGAGTGAAGGTACGGCGGCCGTCGGCCTCACTAACGAAACTTTCGTTATCCAGGGCCAGTACAGACATTATTTGTGGATATTTCATAGAAACAATAATTTGTGATTGTACATTAACACTACCAGAGGCCATACCCTGCCTTTCAGGCTTGTAACCAGAGAGAGAGACCACTCTTTTTACAGCCTCCTCAAAGCTGCCTATGCTATCGACCAGGGATCCCAGCACTTCACCGGCAGGATAGGCACGGCCATGCAGGTGTTCTTCCAGGACACCCGGCCTGTTGGATTTAACCTGTGCAATAAATTGTTCGTTGTGTGGATTCAGTATCCTCTCCTTCACCAGCTTGAAATTGAAATCATTGATGGCCGATTCAAACTCCTGGTTCTTCTCATCGGCCCCATCCGCATACACCCTTAGGTGAATAATCTTTTCATCGTTCTCTTCGGATTTTGCCTTCCTGCCTTCAAACACGATCATTGTGCCAATTGACCCTACCAGGTCAGAAGCCCTGGATGCCATCACTTCCCGGCAGTAGCTGCCTGCAAACTGGCCTGCAGAACACATCATCCCATCAACATATGCGAGCGTAGGCTTACTGCAACCAATAATCGCTTCTGACAGCTCAGGAACAGAATTGGCAGACCCGCCACCTGTTTCAAAAACAAGCACGTGCCCTATTACATCCGGATCCATGTCTGCCTCCTTTAACCTGGCGGCAATCGTTCGTGTCCCTGCAGGACCGCAAACCTGGTTGTGTTTGGTCATTGCACCCCGAACAGGAATAACACTTACCACTTTTTCACTACCCCCTGATGCATGGCCCTCAGCGGAAGCAACTCCAAAAGCATCCCGGTTCCATGCAACAGGAACTGCGCTAACAGGATCCACCCGGAAAGGAAGATTCTCAACGGGCTCCGGCTCAGAAACAATCTGGGCGCCATTCATGGTACCCACCACCAAAGGAAAAAGTTGCTGAAAGGTGGTAGCCTCCATGTGCCACGGTTGCCCGTAAATCTCTTTGAGAATGGAAAAACGCATCAGGTGCAATGAATTGATTTACATTACAACTTTACAATTAATAAGGGGATGCATAAAGGACTCTATCCTGGCAAAGGCATTACAACAAAAGGGGATGCATGGGCATGCGAACCCTTTAGCGTAAACGTATAGCCATTGAACCCTGCAGGTTGTGCAGGCACGGAAGCAGCATATTCCATGCGAAGGGGAAAAACAAGTCTGGAAACGCTGTTCATATCCGTCACCAGGGCAGCAAGGGTGCGACCGGAAAAAACCTCCATGGCAGCAGAAACCTCATTTCTGACAGAAGGGATCGAAAAACCAATCTCTTTTTCGAAATAATCACCCGCTTTCGACATTTTCCTCTGTTCACGGTAACCGGCCGTTTCGTGCGTAAACGGAATTACGCTCCAGCTTTTACCCAAAGCAACCGAAATGGTATCATACGAGATAACATTTCCGGAAGGAACCACCAGATCCTTCAGCCCAATAAGTGAAAGGGATTTAAGTGCCCCTGAATTTTTACCTTCA
Organism: uncultured Prolixibacteraceae bacterium; assembly: GCA_964393915.1. Classification (GTDB taxonomy): domain Bacteria; phylum Bacteroidota; class Bacteroidia; order Bacteroidales; family Prolixibacteraceae; genus UBA1413. Next base: position 401 of record CAYMXK010000520.1, on the reverse strand, counting down.
AACCTCTCCATGTCAACAATTATCTACCATTTACCCTATGAAAATTCCGGTGCAAATCGGAAATATCATAGATTTATTTATTTAGAATCCTGAAACAATATGTTTTTCAGGTACATACGGCGCTTTGCATAGATACTCTTCCTGAAATTATAGTTCTTTTTCAAAAATCTTTCGCGTATCCGCTCCATTTCTTTCACCTGCTTTCGATATTGTCGCTTTTTGAAGGTCTCCCCTGCCCTGGCAATATCCACCATATCGAGCCCGAAAACAAAGCTGTCCACCAACAATTCGCGGGTAATCTCCACATTACTTAAAACAGGTTCCCCTTCCAGGTTGTCCATATCCTTGGTATCGAAAAAGTAAACATGGAAATAAAGATCAAAAGCTGCTGCGATAAAATC
>CAYMXK010000519.1:0-3167 GCA_964393915.1 uncultured Prolixibacteraceae bacterium | reverse complement strand
AATTCACTTCACAAGGCCGCTGGCGGGAAAATGGTTGATTTTGCCGGATATGAACTGCCCGTTGAATTCTCCGGAATAAAGGATGAACACATGACCGTGCGGTATGCCGTGGGGGTTTTCGATGTGTCGCACATGGGTGAGTTCTGGATCAAAGGCCCCAATGCCCTTGAACTGCTTCGCAAAGTGGGCTCCAATGCCCCTTCGCTTCTGGTTCCCGGCCAGGCCCACTACTCCTGCTTCCCCAACGGAAAGGGCGGCATCGTCGACGACTTCGTTCTTTATTCCTACGCTCCCGACAAATACATGATGGTGGTGAACGCCTCCAATATCGAAAAGGACTGGGACTGGATCAACAGCCACAACACCATGGGCGCAGAGCTTGAAAATGCCTCCGACCGCATCAGCCAGCTGGCCGTGCAGGGTCCGAAGGCACTCGATACCCTCCGTAAACTTACCTCTGTGAACCTGTCCGAATTGAAATATTACACCTTTACTACCGGCGATATCGCTGGGGTTAAAGACGTTATAATATCCAACACCGGTTACACGGGGGCCGGAGGTTTTGAACTTTACATGCACAACGGGGATGCAGAAACCATCTGGAAGGCCATTTTTGAAGCCGGTGAGGAGTTTGGTATCAAGCCCATCGGCCTGGGTGCCCGGGATACCCTCCGCCTCGAAATGGGGTATTGTCTTTACGGTAACGATATCGACGATACCACTTCGCCCATTGAAGCCGGTTTGGGCTGGATCACCAGGTTCAACGGCGACCGCCGGTTTATCGACCGCGACTACCTGGCGATGCAGCAGAAAGAGGGCGTAACCCGTCGTTTGCGAGGCTTCATCATGAAAGAACGGGGCATTCCGCGGCACGGTTATCTGCTCTACAACGCCGAAGGAAACCAGATTGGAAAGGTCACCTCGGGGACGATGTCGCCGGTTCTCGGATATGGCATCGGCATGGGATACGTGTCGAAGGAGTATGCGGCCTTTGGAACCAAAATCTTTGTGGAGATACGCGATAAGAAGATTGCTGCGGAGATTGTTAAGACGCCGTTTATTTAAGTGCTGGGTTCCTCAGGCGCTACGCTTCTTCGGAATGACAGGTGGGTTTGAGGGGCGCTTTGCTACTGGGTTCCTCAGTCGCTGCGCTTCTTCGGAATGACAGGGAAGTTAAAAAATTTAAAATAAACCACGTATCTTGTTATTTATTACCCGCAATACATTTTCTTTTTACTTACTTTGATGTATGCTTGTCAACCTAAAATAAAGTATTAAAACTTATAATTTACTGAACAAATGAAGAAACACAATTTTTCAGCAGGACCTTCGATTCTACCTGAATTCACGAAGGAACAAACAGCCGAAGCGATTATGAATTTCGCGGGAACCGGTCTGTCGGTAATGGAAGTATCTCACCGCGGCAAAGAATTTGTCGCCGTTATGGACCAGGCCCGGCAACTGGTCAGGGAGCTCTTAAACGTGCCCGAAGGATACGCCGTTTTGTTTCTTCAGGGCGGTGCCAGCCTTCAGTTTTTGATGGCCCCCATGAACTTTCTCGAAAAAAGGGCGGCCTACCTGAACACCGGAACATGGGCGTCAAAAGCCCTGAAAGAGGCCAAAACATTTGTAGGTGAGGTGGTGGAAGTTGCCTCCTCCAAAGACAAAAATTTCAATTACATCCCAAAGGGGTATGTGGTACCCGAAGACGTTGATTATTTCCACTATACCTCCAACAATACCATATTCGGAACCGAAATCATGGAAGATCCCCAGGTGGCCGTTCCATTGATCTGCGATATGTCGTCCGACATCTTCAGCCGTCCCGTTGATGTTTCGAAATATGACCTGATTTATGCCGGAGCCCAGAAAAACCTCGGACCATCGGGAGCCACCCTCGTAATCGTGAAAGAATCAGCCCTGGGCAAAGTGACCCGCCCGGTACCCACGATGCTCGACTACCGCGTGCATATCGCCAACGATTCAATGTTCAACACCCCCGCTACGGTACCGGTGTTTGGCTGTCTGCAGACTTTGCTCTGGCTTAAGGAACAGGGCGGCGTTGAGGCCATCGAAAAAATCAACAAGCAGAAGGCTGACCTGCTGTATGCCGAGATCGACCGCAACAAATTATTCACCGCCACGGTTGCTGATCCTGCCGACCGCTCGAGAATGAACGTAATTTTTGTCATGCAGCCTGAATACGCTGAACTAGAGAAGGCATTCAGTGATTTTGCCGCTTCCCATGGCATGGTGGGCCTTAAGGGTCACCGCTCCGTGGGCGGTTTCCGCGCTTCCCTCTACAATGCCATGCCGCTTGAAAGCGTGCAGGCCCTCGTGGACGTGATGACGGAATTTGAAAAACAATATTGATCAGATACTGTTCCTGCAGGAAGTTTAAGTGAAATTTCTCATTGAAATTTACCTCCCGTAAACTTAATTTTCAACGCAGGAACAGTTTTTTTGCCTAAATGAGATGAAAAAGATATTGGTTGCCACTGATAAGCCCTTCGCTCCCGAAGCGCTGGAGAAGATCAGAAAAGTAATCCTGAAGGGCGGCCATGAAATGCTCCTTCTTGAAGGTTACTCCACCAAAGCTGAGCTTTGCGGTATGGTGGTCCGTGCCGATGCAATGATTGTAAGAAGCGATGTGGTGGATGCAGAAGTGATCGATGCGGCGCCCAACCTCCGGATTATTGTCAGGGCAGGGGCCGGTTACGACAATGTAGACTGCAATCATGCCAGGGAAAAGGGCATTGTGGTCATGAACACCCCCGGACAAAATGCCAATGCCGTCGCCGAACTGGCAATTGGCCTGGCCATATATGGAATCAGGGAAATGTTTTCGGGCAAAATGGGCCGCGAACTTCGGGGCCGTACCATCGGACTGCATGGTTTTGGGTATGTGGCGCGCAATGTTTTCAGGATTGCCCGCGCCCTCGGCATGAAGGTGATCGTCTATACCCGCTTCAGCAAAGTGGCTGCTGCGGCCATCGGACTGAAAGTAACCCAATCGCTCGAAGAACTCTACCGGAAAAGCGATGTGGTTTCCATTCATGTCCCGGCCAAAGGGGAACACATTAAATCGGTAAGTTACCAGGTGCTGAAGGAATTAAAAAAGGGCGCCCTGATCGTTAATACCGCCCGTAAGGAGGTTATCAATGAAG
>CAYMXK010000518.1:0-3169 GCA_964393915.1 uncultured Prolixibacteraceae bacterium | reverse complement strand
TAAAATATTCAGCCAATATAAGCTGAGAGCTCTGCCGGTTGTAGATAGCGACAAAAAACCAATCGGAGTTGTAAAAATTGATTCTATCTTGGACAAGATAGAAGAAAGTAATCAAGGTAATGATTTTATCTAAATTCAAAAGAAAAAGACGTTGTAGTTCCATATTTTCCAAACATTAATAAACAATGAAAACAAATAAAAGCCAGGCGTTAACAAATTAGGAATTAAGGCACAGTTGAGCCCCGAAAAAAGGCAGTAGGTTACAATACACTACTGCCTTTTTTTAAGCTGTGCCGTTTCAATTTGCTGGCTCAATTGTGTTTTAATTTTTGTTGGACTAAGCCCTTGCAGCTCAATGGGTAAACATAAGGGGATTTAATGCGACCGGTTTGTTTTTCAAGGCTTTTTCTATCTCCCTTTTTCGTTGGTTTTACCCTGTCATGTTTTTTCTGTTTGTTTTTGGACGGTTTCTTTTTGCAACGGGGCATACTTTTCCCGCTCAGCCAAAAATTGTGCGCTTTTAGCTGTTTGTTTTGTATTCAATATTTTCAAAGAACGGTGGTTTTAACCAGTTACTATCCAGGCTCCCACGGTACTTCCCTGACGATTCCCGCAAAACGCAACCTCCCTTTTTTGCAGGCAGGGCAGTTGGGCTGGCGGCAGGTGCTGATAAGTTCCAGAATGCTGTCCCATACCGTATCCTGTTTTTCCCACACCCGGGCGCCGTCTTCCTGCGCTTCTTCCTTTTTGTTTTCAGTTTCCTGCGCCAGGAGTAGCCTGGCGGTTTCAATATTTTCTTTCCGCTGCCGGCTCGAAAAAATACCGTAATACCGCACTTTGAAAAAGCCCTTTGGCAACACATGCAGCAAAAAACGACGGATAAACTCATCGATATCGAGTTTCATCTCCCGGAACAAGCCTGTCCGGTAATCTTTCCACGAAAACCGCACTTTACCGTCTTTCACTTCAATAATCCGCCGGTCGGTGATGGCAATCCGGAAGACATACCTCGAAAGGTATTCCAGCACTTTCTCCGGTTTTCCAAACGGTTTTTGGATGTTTACCACCCAGTCTTTCCCGTACAAAGGCGTAAGGAAAAGGTTAAACTGTACAGGCCCTTTTATTGATGCCAGTTTGCCGTTAAATACCAGCTTCTCCCTGTCATATTCCTGTTTCAACAAATCCAGGAACTTCCCCCTAAACTTTCGCGACAACACTTTGAAATGGATAAAAAAATCATCCTTTTTATTTGTATGTACCCAATGCCCGTTGTCGGAGCTCAACCCCCCGGCTGGCATAATGCAATGCAAATGTGGGTGCTCCATCATATTCTGGCCCCAGGTATGTAATACAGTGACCAATCCAATGTTGGCCCCAAGGTGCCGAATGTCTTTCGAGAGTTCAATAATGGTTTGCGAGGCCGCTTTGAAAAGCAGCCCGTACATTACTTTTTTGTTGGCCAGGCAAAGTGGGTTCAGCTCATGTGGCAGGGTAAACACCAGGTGGTAGTAACCAAGCGGTAGGAGTTCTTTCATCCGTTTATCGAGCCATTCCAGCTTGTCTTTTTGCTGGCACGAAGGACAATGCCGGTTCCGGCAGGAGTTGTACGATTTGCCCGTATAACTGCATTTGTCGCATTTTTCAAAATGGCTGCCCAGCGCAGCAGTCCTGCATGCCGGCAAGAGGTGCAAAAGCCCTTTCTCCTGTCCTGAAACCGGGTTCCTGCTGATATAACCGTCACCATACTCATTCAGGATATTGCCAAGGCTTATTTGATTTTGCATAATTCTTCCAATCCTTCTAATCTCTCCAGTGGGTTAATCACGTTGCTGGTATTGAGTTGCTGCACATGGAGGTATTTGAGCGTGTTGCTTAAATCGGAATGCCCCATTAGCCTTTGGATGACCAAAAGGTTGGTGCCATGCTCGAGATGGTGCGTGGCAAAACAGTGACGGAAAGTATGCGGTGTGTATGGCTTTTTAATCCGGGGAGTACAATGCCGGGCATTTGCACAAACAGTTCTCACGGCAGTAATGCCAAGGTGTGTGCCTTTTCCGCCGGCTCCTTCAAAAAGATAATATTGCGGCCTGTATTTTTTGAAGTACCTGCGCAAAAGGTCGAGCAACACAGGCGACAGCGGAACTTGCCGCTGTTTCAGCCCTTTGCCCTCCTGGATATTGACCTGCATGCGACGGCTGTCGATATCGGTTAGTTTAATGTTGACACATTCTGATACCCTTGACCCCGTTGAATAGATGAACATGATAATGGCGCGGTGCTTGAAATTGCGGATGGAGCCCAAAACTTCCGCGACTTCATCCTGCGAAAGTACCAACGGGAGAGTTTTGGCTACTTTGGGCGTGGGCAGGTATTCTTTTGCCCACTCTTTGTGGTAAATATTTGTGAACAGGAACCGAAGGGCATAGTAACCCATTTTTACACTGCCCGGTTTGTGGTTCCCATCGGTGAGCATCGACTGGAAATAACTGCGCAGTTCATCAATACCCGTTTGCTCCGGGTCTTTACCAACAAAACGGCCATAGTCATTGATGTGCCACAAATAACTCGTACGGGTACGCTCACTTAAATTGCGAAGCGTGGCTTCTTGTTCAAAGTTTTTTTTAAATTTGTCATAATAATTAATTTTAATTGAAACATACCTCAAAAATACTGGCTTTCGGTGACTTTAAAAACCACCGAACGCCAGTGAGGTTTAGTTCAACAAAAACTATATGTCAATTGCCGTTTCCGTGCTGACAAAAAGCTGTGTAGCCCGCAACAACGGCGGTGCGGCTCGACAGGATAACCGCCCGCAGTCGGCAACTGCTGTATTTAGCAATAAAAGAAGTAAAAACTCAAAATGACTACATGCTGCTTCTTAGTTATGAGAATGGAGAGGTGAGACAATTTGATATGAAACCATATCTGGATTTGGGGATTTTTCAAGAGCGTAAAGATCCTTTGATGTTTAAAACTGTTAAACCTAGTTTCGATTCGATTGAATGGGCTAATGAAGCAGATTTAGATCCTGAAATTTTATATAAGAATAGTACCCGAATTAACCAATAGAAAAAAATCGACCATTAATAGCAATATACGCGCAATGTAGGTTTCCCTCACTTCATCCCCCGTTTTTATCACTTCGGTAAATTCAATCCCTGTTGCGGGT
>CAYMXK010000517.1:0-3177 GCA_964393915.1 uncultured Prolixibacteraceae bacterium | reverse complement strand
GGTGGAGATTTTAATCCTGAATTATAATTCTTCTTTTAGATTATCAAGATGATGGGTTACCCAAATTAATAAGGTAACCCATCATCTTAAAGCCAATCTGGGAAAATTGGAAGTCACAAACCGGAATGAATAACTTTCCTCATATTGATTCTCCCTATAAATCGGGATAACCATTTAAAAACAAATAAATTATTTCAGATGAAAGGATTAAACCCTAAGATCATGCTCACTGCAGTCACTTTATTCCTTAATCTGATTGCCTGCAACAAGGGACCAGAAGGAACCGTCCAGAAAAATGACTGGATGTTGAGTGGCGAAGAATATGTTTCCCGCCTGGTTGAATCATCAGACGGGAAAGAACTAATGATGACCAACGGTTTGATTTCACGTACCTTTTCCACTGCTCCCAATGGTGCTACAATAAGTTTTGACAACCTCGTCAACAACGAATCAATTATTCGCTCTGTGCGACCCGAAGCCCTTATTGAAATAGATGGCATCGAATACGAAGTGGGAGGATTAACCGGACAACCTATCCATAACTACCTTAAAAAATCGTGGATTCCGGAATTGACTGCAAATCCGGGGTCGTTTAAATACACGGGGTACACCCTCTCAGATATTGAGGCTCATTTCGACTGGAAAAAACGGCTAGAATGGATGCCGAAAGACCTCCCCTGGCCCCCTAAGGGAAAAACCCTGACCATGACCTATCAGGCCAACGACGAAACCATAGATGCCCTGCTGGGAGAAATAGACTCTGACAGGAACCGGGAAATTTTGCTCGATGACAGATTTATCACCCTGTCAAACGATTGGAAAATATTTTCCGCGACAGGGTCTGACCGCAGCCAGTTTATGAACGAAGGAAAGGCCGGTGAAATCTTGACCATGACCAATACAGCCGTCTACGCAGAGCGATCTTTGCCGGCAAATGCCCGGGTAATCAGGTGCAAGCTTAACAACGGTACTGATATCAGCAATTCGCACGGACTCGGAATGGCATTAGTCTTTCCGCACAAGACCGTCAGACTGGCCTTCTCAGGCACCTACGGACTTACCCTTTTCGATGGCACCCAGCCGCGCAACAGACGGCGCGAAAGCTACACCCCCTATTATTTCAGAATGGAACTTGCCGGTAATGAACTGATTGCCTCTGTATCCACTGACGAAAAACAGTGGCAGGAAGTCGGCAGGACCGATACCGGAGGCATGCGCCCACAGAAAGTAAGAGTGGGTAAAACCGATGGCAGGGGTGACCATTCCGACGGCATGGTTAAAGGTGAACGAAGCCGGAGTCTGGTGGAAACATTTTCTGTGCTTGGCGACCTGAAGACCGGCAACCGCTCAGTTGCAGCAAAGCAGTATGAATATGTGAAAAACATTAAGGTAAGTGTTCATTACTCCCTATACGATGGAATTCCCCTGCTCAGCAAATGGATCAGCATTATTAACAGCAACAGTATACCCGTCCGCCTCAATAGTTTTACCAGTGAAATCCTGGCAGCCGTAGAACCACGAAATGACCAGCTGGAGCAGGGTGCCTGGCTGCTGCCAAACATTACGGTAAACACAGACTTTGCCTGTGGAGGAGAAGACAACGGCAAATCGTATCAATGGATAAAAGATCCTCATTATCTTACACAAATTGATTATAATCGACGGAATCCCTGTCTGCTGGTGGTAAAACCCGAATACGGGCCCGACATGGTTATTGAAGCCGGAAAAGATTTTGAGAGTTATCGGGTATGGGAACTTATCCACGACAATTGGGATAGGGAACGCAAAGGGCTGGCATTGAGAAAATCGTGGAGGACCATCGCGCCCTGGCTTACCGAAAATCCGATCCTGATGCACGTGCGCAGCGCTGAAGATGAAGCGGTGAAGAAAGCCATCGACCAGTGCGCCGATGTAGGGTTCCAGATGGTTATCATGACTTTCGGCAGCGGTTTCCGGATCGAAGACACTTCTGAAGAAAATATCCAAAGGATCAAAGCTCTTGCAGATTATGCCCACGACAAGGGTGTCGCCCTGGGCGGTTATTCCTTGCTTGCAAGCCGGCGGATCAACGACGAGAACGATGTGGTTATGCCCGAAGGCATGAAACCACGGTTCGGAAATTCCCCGTGTCTGGGCAGTGAATGGGGCTTGAACTACTTTAAAACCCTGTACGATTTTTATGAAAAAACAGGATGCGATATTCTGGAACACGACGGGTCGTATCCCGGAGATGTGTGCGCCTCTGAAGTCCACCCAGGCCATACGGGACTGGCCGACAGCAGGTGGGAACAATTTCAGATGATCAGCAATTTTTACCGGTGGTGCCGATCAAAGGGAATCTACCTCAATGTTCCTGATATCTATTTCCTGAATGGCAGCAACAAAACCGGCATGGGTTACCGTGAAACCAACTGGTCACTTCCCAGGGCAGAACAGGAGATCATCGAGAGGCAGAATGTCTACGACGGAACATGGGAAAAGATTCCTTCACAGGGGTGGATGTTCGTTCCCCTTGTTGAATACCACGGCGGTGGCGCTGCTGCAACCATAGAGCCCCTGAAAGACCATCTGACCCACTATGGCCAGCGACTTGCCAACCTGTTTGGGGCAGGTGTTCAGGCCTGCTACCGCGGCCCACAGCTATACGATGCACCTGAAACCCGGGAGCTGGTGAAAAGCTGGGTCGATTTCTACAACGAGTACCGTACAATCCTCAACGCAGATATCATTCATGTTAGAAGGCCCGACGGACAGGATTATGATGCAATTCTTCACGCTGATCCCTATGGCTCGGAAAAAGGGTTTCTGATGATTTACAATCCGCTGGAGGAACAGATCACGAGAACAATAAAAGTGCCTGTTTATTATACTGGTATAAAAGACAAAGTAAAAGTGCAGGAACAAAAAGGCAAAACAAAGACATACCGTATCGATAAAGATAACAATATCTTATTAACCTTTATTGTGCCTGCAAGGGGATACAACTACTTTGTTATGAGATGAATGAGACAGGGAGCAGTGCCCGGCATGTTGGATTGCATGCACCGGGGCGTACAATGAAGGGACAGGATCAACTATGAAATATTTTGTATGCTAATAATGGATTATAGACAAAAAACAATTGTGGCAATGGCAATCCTGCCGTTGGTATTTTCATGCAACTGGCACAGCGGTAGC
>CAYMXK010000516.1:0-3182 GCA_964393915.1 uncultured Prolixibacteraceae bacterium | reverse complement strand
ATCAGTTTCAGGAGCCTGCTAACATTATTATTCAAACTTTGTACAAATTCTTCAACTTTTGGGTTCAACTTCTCCTGGGCCGACAGTTGGGTAACTAACCCATATATTAAGGTAAGAGGTGTTCGTAATTCATGTGAAATATTGGTGACAAATTTTTGTTTCATCACATTGATCTCCGTTTCGCGCAAATGCTCAGCATGCTCTATTTCGAGATTCTTTTTATATAGAAATGCTTTAATCCGCAGCCTGAAAACAAGATAGGAAACAAAGACAATTACGCTCAGGTAAAAAGCCCAGGCTGAATAGGAAAACCACGGAGCAGGCCTGACCTTAATCATTAACTCAGCCTCATTTTCTGATTTAACACCGGCATGATTGACTGATCTGGCCCGGAAGACATATTTCCCCCTGGGCAAATTTGAATAGGTAACCCTGCGTTGGGTTCCAATGTTATACCACTCCCTGTCAAAACCTTCAAGCTTGTAAAAGTATTGAACCTTCTCTGGTGAGAGGTAATCAAAAGAGACAAAATCAATGCTGAAAACCTGGTCTTTATGAGCAAGCGTAATTTGTTTTGTATAGGGCAGGCTGTGGGTCAGTATGCTTTTATTTTCAGAAGGTGTTACCGTCAAATTTTGAACATATAAGTTTTCAAAAACAAGGTGGTGGGCATCTGCAGGCTCAATGAGTATTTCTGACGGATTGAAGTATGTCAGGCCCGAATTACCCCCAAAATAAATGATTCCTTGTTTGTCAATGTGTGAAGCCTTGCCATGAAACTGATAATTATTTACACCCTCACTCGTCGAATAGGTTTTAACGCTAAAATCATTTGTATTTATCTTAGCCAATCCAAATGAGGTGCTCACCCATAAGTTGGAATATTCATCTTCCTGAATTCCAATGGCGTCTGTGCTGGGTAATCCATCCCGGATACAAATATTGTGTACCACCGATTTTTTAAAATCAAAAGCGAACAGGCCGTAATTGTATGTCCCGACCCATACAACTCCCTGCTTGTCAATAAACGCTGTCATCGCAAATAATAAACCCGGATATTTTTCAGTGTCAGCCATCTCTATCCTTCGGACAGCATAAGTGTTAATATCTATGGCAAACAGCCCATTCCCGTAACTGCAGAAAAACAATTCATGGTCATTCAACCGGATTATCATCGGGATATTGATTCCCTGAGCCAAAAACTGCCTGATAAGGTTACCATCCAGATCGAAAACCAACAATCCTTGTCCATCGGTCCCCACAAAAATCCTGTCTCCTGACTGGATAAACCAAACTGCCCCAAGGTTTGGTTCCGGCATTTTGACAGTCCGAAATGAACCAGCCGACGGATTGAAAATCTGCAGGTGGGAATAGGTTCCTAACCAGTATTTGTTTTCCGAATCAACAAACATTTTACGAATATTGTTGTGGCTCAGCTCGCTATTGCCAGTTGTATATAATTCCTTGCCCTTCGTCTCCTGATTGTAAATCCAGAAACCATTTTCCCGTGTGGTAATTAGCAGTTTGCCATTCTTGTCGCTGTTTATCGAGGTGACAAATTTATCCCGGGTAAGATTATTCAGACTTACGTCAAAATTGAAGTTCCGGGATTGCTTAAACCAGACATCAATACCTGCATCAAAAGTACCTATCCACACATTCCCGGTTTTGTCAGTAAAACAATTCATATAGTTATTAGAATGAATTTCCGCAAATTCATCATCGGAAAGAAGGCGGTTGATAACATTTCTGGATTTATCGAAAATAAAAAATCCGGCCTGCAAAGTACCAATCCAGAAAACTGAAGGCTCTTTCTCCAGAATAAACCGGACCTCATGACCCGCGAGAGATGATGTCAGTAAGGAAAATTCACTGGTTTCCAGAAATTCCTTCCTTTTCAAATCAAAACAACTAATACCACCTTTTGTACCCAACAGAACGACATCTTCAGAAACATGAAAGATTGTCCTGATTGTGTTATAGTTTGCAGATGGCAACTGAATAGTGTTCTTAAAGATATCATACCTGTCAGTTGAAGGATCATACAAAGCCAGTCCCCTGCCATGATCTAAAGCACACCATAAATTTCCACTCCTGTCGAAATACAGGTTGCTGATAACCAGTTCCTCTGCCAGGTTACTCCCAAGCCTTTCAAGTTTTCTGTTGTCCACATTAAAACGGAAAAGCCCCGTATTGGTTCCAAGGTAAATATACCCGCTATACTCGATAATCTTAAGGACAACACCTTTTAATTCAGGAAATGGTTTTACCATTTTACCAATCCGGTTATCATAATAATCAAGCCCTACTGCAGTCCCAATATAGATAAGTCCATCTGATGCGCAAAAAATCGAAGATACATGATTGGAGCTAAGCGAAGTTGAATCATTGGAGTCAAAGAAAAAATGCCTGAACTCATAGCCATTGTAACGGCTGACACCCCCCATTGTAGCAACCCAAATATATCCAAGCTTATCCTGGGTAATGCCCGAAATATTCATATTTTTCAGACCTTCAGTAAACCCAATATTCCTGAATTGCAACCTAGAAGAGGCATATATACCGGAGATTCCCAGCAAACAGAATAGCAATACAAGTATTGGCTTCTTCATCGGTCCTGATTAATAATGGTCTCTGTTAATTTTATCCGATGTAAAAATAGCTTTTTTGGAGAAATCCAACCATACAAAAAAGATTTACACCCCCCATAACTAAGAAAAGTAAACTAAGTGCCTGTTTAACAGATCCCTTCAGTTTGCATTCTTATTCAATTATCTTTGACCATACAGGCGGTTTTTTATAGATTTGCAGGCGGTTAAAAGAGAGCAGTAAACTGGCTTTCTGACACTGTTTTTTTTTGAATTTCAGGCAAACCTTTACAATGAGAAAGATTCTGATACCTATTATTCTGTTCTGCATAGTTTTAATTGCAAACAGCTATAGCTCTTCCGGACAGGCCACTTATCCCAAGTCTGGTCATCCACGGTTGTTTTTTTTAAGCGAAGATGTACCGGTTCTTCAGGGAAAGCTCAACGCCAGACCCGAACTGAAGCAGCTGCATAACCTTATAGTCGCAGAATGTGACAAGATGCTTTCGCTGCCTGTACAGCAAAGGGTATTGACCGGAGTCAGGCTTTTATCAGTTTCCAGGGAGGCAATCCGTAGGGTTGCGTATCTCAGTT
>CAYMXK010000515.1:0-3191 GCA_964393915.1 uncultured Prolixibacteraceae bacterium | reverse complement strand
CCATATCGCAGGCAACCACAAACAGGGTTTCATCAGATAACTCATAGAGAGAAGGCTTTCGTCCCCCGGTGCTGATACCCGTCCCCCGGGTAACAACCAGGCTCGAAGCGATAAGATCATTTAGCAGAAGGAAAACAGTAGGAAGACTTAACCCCATTTTTTTGCTAAGCTCGGGTGCTGATAAAGGATCGCAGTGATAAAGCAAACTCAGTATGCTCTTTTTATGCCGGTACTTTTTGAGTTCATTTACCGATTTAATAGTTGTTTTATCGTTTACTAACACCATCCACTCTCAATTAAACTTTGACGAAGATACAATACATTTTTTTAATTATTAACACATTTCTTAATTTTTTTTATAATGTTTTAGCATTTGACACATTTTATTTAAAGAGTTATTTGTGTTTTATATTAGTCTGCGCATCTCCCTTCCGCACAAAAATATTTCTTAATTATCAATGAATCTGAATTATATGTTGCTTAAGATCCTCCACAGGAAAACTGACTCTTTTATTTTTTTAAATCAAACAGACCAATCAATTATCTCTAATTATGAAACATTTTGACAGGTAATGATGTAAATCAGGGTATATGTCCTATTAAAGGTTTAATCATTGTTTGGGTTTGATGTTTAACCATAAAAATAAAAATTATGCCGGTACATAAATTAAAAGCATTTCTTGACGAAAACAAAGTCAGGTATGTAACGATCAGACATTCAAATGCCTTTACAGCTCAGGAGATTGCATCATCCGCCCATGTTTCGGGCAAGGAATTTGCAAAAACCGTGATGATCAACATTGATGGAAAAATGGCCATGGCAGTTTTGCCGGCTGCGTACCAGGTTGATTTTGAGCTTTTAAGACAAGCATTTGGTACGAGAAAAGTTACGCTTGCCAGTGAAGCAGAATTCATGAACTTCTTTCCGGATTGTGAGATCGGGGCTATGCCTCCGTTTGGAAATCTTTACGATATGGAAGTATTTGTTGCTGAATCACTTGCCGGCAACAGCGAGATTGCCTTCAACGCCGGAACCCATACCGAATTGATAAAATTATCATTTGAGGATTATTTGCGGCTGGTGCAACCCAACGTTTTCAAATTTTCCTGGAAAACAGTATCAATGCCCCGCGATCCGGGGGAAAGATGGGCAGAAGACAATTAAGAAAAATTATTCTAATTTGGAAGTTACACGATAATTTCCCTGCCTGTGAAATTATAAAACACCCTGATATCCGGGCTCTGGCTTAACAGGGTATACATTTCGGAACCCGTGCAATGACAAACACCAATGGATTGTGGTTTCAATTTTTTGAAATAGTTTAAAATGTGTGTCATTTGTTCAGGCGTACTATTTCTGGTATGAAACCCACCAAGGACCAGGTTAACCGGAAAATTAAAATGGCCGGAAGCATTGTCGCAAATGTTGGTTATCCCCCGGTGTGAACAGGAAGTTACAATATTAACCCTCTCCTCCCGGATTATGGCCAGGTACAATTCATCACGAAAATCATCAGGAAACTTTTGCCTATTTACCTCAATATTGAATTCATCGAAGTGGGTATCCTGTGGGTGTTGTATAGGAATATCAGTCATAATATGCACATGATCCGAAACTTTTAACGAGATCTCCGGACAGATCAATCTGTTTTTCAAGGGTCCTTCCCTGAAATCAGTACCTATAAACCGGGTCTCCCCATGATACTTCCGATCAAAAATTCCATTTTTCGCATACACCATCGCTTTGCTGTTTATTTCCAGAAACGGATACAAACCGCCTGTATGATCATAATGCCCGTGAGAAAGTACAAGGGCATCTATCTCATCGATTGCAATACCCAATTTCTGAGCATTCTGGATGAAACGGCCGCTTTGTCCCGTATCAAATATTATTTTCTTATTGCCGTCCTCTATATAAAAAGAGAGACCATGTTCCGCAACCAATCCCCCGCCATAAACCAGGTTTTCAATTAAGGTGATAATTTTTATGGATGTCACTTTCATATCACAAATTTACTCTAATTAATAGTTGAGCCTGCTGCGAAAAACAATCACTTGCCACCAAGACACAAAGACACAAAGAATTCACCAAGATAATCTAATTGGTATTCAATGCTTTATACAACCTTACATCTTCGTACTAAGTGGTATTTTAAAATTTCTGTCATATCAGAGTGGCTCGTAGTTTTAATCCCGTCTCATTGGATTTTTGCTGCACGGAAAAAAATACAAATAAACATTCTCATTAATATCACAAAATTATAAGAATATTCTCATTACCTTTGTATCAATAAATATCTTATTATGCCACGACATAAATTAATCAGAAAAATTATCAGTCCGCCCCATTTCAAAGGTTTCAGTCCCATCGGACTTTCAGCAGATGGACAGGTAGTCGTACTTGATTTTGAAGAATATGAAGCCATTCGATTGTGTGATTACGATATGTATAATCATCTGGAGGCTTCCCGCATCATGAACGTTTCACGTCCCACTTTTGCACGGATATACGAGGAAGCCCGCCAAAAAGTAGCCTTTGCTTTTGTGCAGGGCCTGCCCATCATTTTTGAAGGCGGAAAGGTATATTACGACAGCGATTGGTATTCCTGTACCTCATGTAATTGCAAGTTCAACCATCTTCAGAAAGATAAACCTGTTATGCAGTGTGCCCTTTGTGGTTCAGAAACGATCAGACCTGTTCAGGAGGAGCCCGGAACCGAATCAAACGAGCACCTGTGTTATTGTCCGGCCTGTGGCCATCAGAAACCTGTAAAACGCGGAATCCCCTGCAGCCATGTGGTTTGTGACAGGTGCAGCTCCCGCATGAGGCGGCAAAGGGATCCAAATGTGAAATAAATTATAACTCATATTATTATGAAAGTAGCCATAACATCATCAGGAAACAGTCTGGAAGCCAGAATGGACCGCCGTTTTGGGCGTTGTCTTTTTTTTGTGATTTACGATACAGCATCCGGGGGATACGAAATTATCCCTAACCCGAATCTCAACCGTGTGGAAGGAGCAGGACCAGCGGCCGTTCAATTGGTCGCAGGCAAGGGGGTAAAAAAAGTGGTGTCGGGCGAGTTTGGAGCAAAAATCAAATCTCTGTTCGACCAGTTACAAATACAATTGATTACGGTACCTGAAGAGGAAACAACCGTAAATAAAATTATCAAATTGTTGACAAAGGA
>CAYMXK010000514.1:0-3206 GCA_964393915.1 uncultured Prolixibacteraceae bacterium | reverse complement strand
CTTTTTCCAATTCAATGGCAAGACATCTTTGATAAATCACTTCCTGAAAACCATTTCCCAGAGTATTATGCACTTTAATATCACACCCGATAATTTTGTAAGTCAGTTCATCATCAACTATTTTGTTCATATATCATTTTTTTAATCCTGTTAATCCTTCATTCCTGCAAATCCTGTTTCAGACATTTTACTCATACCTCAGCGCCTCCACCGGGTTTCTTGTTGCTGCTCTCCACGAATGGTATAAAACCGTTAGCAAAACAACTGTTGAGGCTACCCCAAATGCTACTGCAAAAACCCACCAACTAATGGTTGTATGATATGAAAATCCATTCAACCAGCTCGTCATGAAATACATGGTTACCGGAACAGACAGCAGTGAACCAATAATTACCAATAGCGCGTTACTTTTCAGGAATGAATACACAATGGATTTTTCACTACTTCCGAATACTTTTTTAATCCCTATTTCTTTTGTGCGTGTTTTTGCAATAAACAGTGTCAAGCCAAACAACCCGATAGCTGCAATCAATAACGAGAATAGAGTAGAAATAGAAACGATGACATTCAGGTTCTTTTCCGACTCATAAAATTCTTTAATCACATCATCAATAGTTTGGTATTGAAAAGGACGATCCGGAGCTATTGCCTTCCATTCTTTTTCAATTTTGGGGAGAAGGACATCTAACATGCCGGGCATATAATTGATAGCCGCTTTGTCAATATATCTGTCATAGAGCCAAATACTAAGCGGTGGAATATCTGTGCGGATTGTATGCAGGTTAAAATCATTTACAATCCCAATAATTGTTCTTCCTTCAAGTTGTTTTCCAATCGGGTCTTCAATTCCCAGGTCTTTTACGGCTTTTTCATTTATTAATACGCTATTTTTTAAATCGCTTCCAAATTCTTCAGAAAAACTACGCCCTTTAAGAACCTTAATTCCCATTGTTTCGATAAAGTTGTAATCTACAAAAAGTCCTTCCACTTTCACCACATTCGATGGGTCTTGAAAATTAGGAACTCCCCCTAATTGTTGTGCACTAAAGGAAGGAAAGTCCATCATAGTTCCGGCTGCTGATTTTACTTCAGGAATAGAATTAACGCTGTTGAGGAATGCTCTGTATTCTTTAAAATCGCGCCCCATATCCACAAGAAGTATGTTATTACTTTGATAGCCTAAATCCTTGTTCAGGGCATATTTGTACTGCGACCGGATAATTAGAGTCCCTGATATAAATGAACAAAAAATCACCAACTGTAGGGTAATCAATGCCGAGCGAAGAAAAGGCTTCCCTTTACCTGAAACAGTGCCGTTTTTTAGAATACCAATAACATTCAGTCTCGACAAATAGGTTGTAGTGTACAACCCGGAGATGAGGCCAATAAGTAAAGTTAGTAACAGGTAAATCAGAATGTAAGAAACCAGATTTGAATGAATAATGTGAAGTTTTGTTTGAAACAACTTTTCGGCATACGGTTTGGCCGATAAAGCTAATCCAATAGCAACAGGCAATACAATCAACAACAAGAACAGCGATTCCCCCAGCATTTGCTTTTTTATGGATTTTATGGATGCCCCATTCGTTTTTCGTATGGCAATTTCTTTGCTCCGGCCTGACGAAACAGCCGTAGATAGAATAATGTAGTTGAAAGCAGCCATAAGGATAATCAGAAAAGCTATGGCAGAAAAAATCTGTATCTTTTTCATGTTTCCACCCCTTCCCGCGTTGATCATGCCTGCAGAATGAAAATATACATCGGAAAGACTTTGTAATGAAAAAGCCAGATGGAAATATTCTTCATAGTTTCTTGCCGCTATTGCCTTAAATTGTTCATTAATAGCGGCAGTGTCTGTTTTCTCTTTTAATAAAACCCATGTGTTCCAGTTAAACGCTTTCCAGTTTACATCCGCATCTGCAATTTTTTGAGATTGGTTAATCTGATCAAGCGCCCATTTAGTGTTGACAAAGCAGTCTGCCTGAATCGACGAATTAGCAGGAAAGTCATCAAAAACGCCTTTTACCACAAAAAGTTGTTCCTTTCCTCCAACAGAGGCCATAATTTCTTTTCCCACAGGATTTTCATCCGGGAAGAATTTTTCTGCTTGTGTTTTTGAAAGCACGATGGAATTTGGATCGTCCAAAATGTTTTCTTTCGTTCCGGTTAAGGGAATATCGAAAATGCTGAAAATGTCGGAAACGGTAGAAGCGGCCATCCGGATAGAAATAAACTCATCATTCATTTTTAGTTTGAACGGACGAAGGTATCTCATCGGTGCCGCATATTCCACTTGTGGGAAACTACTCTTCATTTCTGAACTCAGGACATAGGGCACCAGCGGTTGTGTCATTTTTACGCTGGAGTAAGTTAATATCGCCCTGTAAATTTGCTTTCGTTTTTTATAGCCTTTGTCATAACTAAATTCGTTTACCACAAACAACAAAATGATAAACGATACTGCCAATGCAATTGAAAGGCTAATGATATTGATTCCGGCGAAAAGTTTATTTCGCTTCAGGAATCGTAAGGCTGATTTCAGATAATTTTCAAACATTTTTAATTTTTATTATCTTTTTTTACTCATTCATCAACGCCTCCACCGGGTTTCTTGATGCTGCTTTCCAGGACTGAAAAAGAGACCGATAACGACATAATTCCCAATGCCAGCAATCCAGCCAAAGCAAATATCCACCTAGTTCTGTTTTGTATGCAAGGTTTTGCAGCCATTTGTGCATGGCGTACCAGGCAATGGGTGTAGCAATTACAAATGCATTGGCTACCCATTTCTGGTAGTCTTTATACAGCATAATTTGACACGCAGGATTAATGCTGTTATTTTTGTATTTTTGAGGGAAAAAGTGTTGCCATGTTACTAAATGAAAGAATAACTTTGGAACCCGGGAAAAGAAGTGGTAAACCGTGCGTAAGGGGGATGCGCATAACAGTTGCAGATGTCTTAAGCTACTTAGCTTCGGGAATGAGTTTTGAAGAAGTTCTTGAAGACTTCCCCTATCTGGAAAAAGAAGATATTCTTGCCTGTTTGAGCTATGCCGCAAACAAAGAAAAGATTGAACTTTGTGCCTGATGAAACTTCTTTTCGACAAAAACTTACCTCCTAAGCTTACCGGGTTTTTTGCAAAATCATTTGTGTAGTTTTGTAACAAACGGAAAATTATGAGAACAATTAGTTTAAAGATAAACGA
>CAYMXK010000513.1:1125-3217 GCA_964393915.1 uncultured Prolixibacteraceae bacterium | reverse complement strand
ACAGCTTCACCTGATTGCCATTTTTCTCTTTTTATTCTCATCCGTCAATGCACAGGACTGGAAACCAGCCGGAGATAAGATAAAATCTGCCTGGGCAGAAAAAGTAGACCAGAACAACCCGTTGCCTGAATATCCACGTCCGCAATTGGTGCGTGACCAGTGGCAGAACCTTAACGGCCTCTGGAATTATGCGATTTTACCCAAAGGACAATCCCTGCCTGCCGTCTGGGATGGAAAAATTCTGGTTCCATTCCCTGTAGAATCAAGCTTGTCGGGTGTGCAGAAAACTGTCGGTCAGGACAATGAATTGTGGTATCAGCGTACATTCTCCGTCCCTGCCAATTGGAAAAATAAAAATATCCGGCTCAACTTTGGGGCTGTTGACTGGAAAGCCGATATCTGGGTTAATGATATTAAAGTCGGCGCCCACCAGGGTGGATATACACCTTTCAGTTTTGACATTACACCTTTTCTGAATAAAGATAAACTGCAGACATTGGTAGTCAGGGTCTGGGATCCTTCTGACAGGGGCTTTCAGCCCCGTGGCAAGCAGGTGGAGCGCCCGCAGGGTATCTGGTATACTCCGGTTACCGGCATCTGGCAGACGGTTTGGATGGAGCCTGTGGATCAGGTCAGCATAACCCATCTCAAGACCGTCCCCAACCCGGATGGCAACAACATCAGGGTGCTTGCTGAAACCGCAGGGACATATGGTTCCGACATCATTGAAGTAAAAGTCCTCGACAACGGTAAGGTGGTCGGAACAGGGAAAGCTGCAGCCGGACAGGAAGTCCTGGTTAGTGTTCCTGAAGCAAAGTTGTGGAGTCCCGAATCCCCGTTTTTGTATGATATGGAGGTAACTGTTCTCAGAAACGGGGTTGCAGGAGACAAAATCCGGAGTTACTTCGGAATGCGTAAAATATCAACCAAACGCGACGCCAACGGAATTGTAAGGCTGCAGCTGAACAACAAGGATTATTTTCAGTTTGGTCCGCTTGACCAGGGTTGGTGGCCCGACGGCCTGTATACCGCCCCCACCGATGAAGCGCTGAAGTATGATATAATTAAAACCAGGGACTTTGGCTTTAATATGATCCGTAAACATGTTAAGGTGGAACCTGCCCGCTGGTACTACCACTGCGACCGCGAAGGAATTCTGGTGTGGCAGGATATGCCCAACGGCGACCGCTCCCCTCAATGGCAGATGCGCAACTATTTTAATGGGCTGGAGTTTAACCGGAGCGCTGAGTCTGAAGCCAATTTCAGGCAGGAATGGAAAGAGATAATGGATCTGACTTATTCAAATCCAAGCGTAGTTGTGTGGGTGCCATTTAATGAAGCATGGGGGCAGTTTAAAACGGTAGAAATCGCTGAATGGACCAAAAAATATGATCCCTCCCGTCTTGTTAATCCTGCCAGTGGGGGTAACCACTACGATGTGGGCGACATGATGGATATGCACAACTACCCCGATCCGGTTATGGGACTTTTTGACTCTAAACGATCAAATGTATTGGGCGAGTATGGCGGTATCGGCCTGGTGATTGACAACCATTGATATGGCTGTGAAGCTGAAAAAGCTTATCCCGTTCGGATATTCCGCTGCGGTGTATACCCAGACAACCGACGTGGAGGTAGAGGTTAACGGTTTGATGACCTACGACAGGAAGGTTATCAAACTGGATGAGGAGATTTTACGAAAGGCAAATCGGGAGGTAATACAAACTTTAGGTGAGTAGAATACGGAGATGGGAGAACCCCGATTCAATCGGGGGAGACGGGAGAACGGAGACGGGAGAACCCCGATTCAATCGGGGGAGATGGGAAAAATGCAAACCGTAATGGACGCAAGGGGAAAGCGCAATGGACGCAAAGAAATTTTAGTTAATTAAGAACGGAATAAAGTTTAGTAAACCAATAGCGACCTTTGCGTAGACCTTTGCGAACCTTGCGGTTTAAAGCTTAACCGCAATGGACGCAAGGAAAAAACGCCAGGGACGCAAGGAAATACAGTTAACAAAAACGGAATAAAACCCTACCTTTGCAGCGGCAGACCGCTCTATCGCTCCGGCTACCCCGTTAACCCGGGAAC
>CAYMXK010000513.1:0-1115 GCA_964393915.1 uncultured Prolixibacteraceae bacterium | reverse complement strand
AGAAAGCAAACCTAAGTCATCGCAGTTGCTGTTCAAATGTCAAAAGAACCCAAGCTCCAGTCTGGCTTCCTCACTCATCATCGACTTGTCCCAGGGTGGTTCAAAGGTGAGGTCAACTGTGGCGTCCTTTATTCCTTCAACCAAAACAGCAGAGTGCCTGGTCTCTTCGAGCAGCATATCGGCCACAGGGCAACCGGGGGCAGTAAGGGTCATAACAATATGGGCATGGTCGTTTTCGTCAACATCCACATTGTATATTAATCCAAGATCATAAATGTTTACCGGTATTTCCGGGTCATATACATCCTTTAGGTTGGCTATTATCTGATCTATTCTCTTATCCATGTTTAATTCCTTTCCAAGACTTTGTTATATGCAACAGCGTAGAGCCTTATTTGTTTGACCATAGCCAGAAGGCCATTCGATCTGGTGGGTGAAAGATGCTGCTTTAATCCGAGATCATCGATGAAATGCATTTCATTATCAAGCAGTTCCCTGGGTGTTCTGCCTGTTGCAACCCTTAGAAGCAGGGCAACAAGCCCCTTAACAATTACAGCATCACTTTCGCCACGGAAATAAATTTTACCATCTTTTAATTCGGATATAAGCCAAACTCTTGATTGACATCCTTTTATGAGGTGTTCATCGGTTTTTTCGACTGCTGGTAACTCCTCCAGATTATTTCCCAGTTCGATGAGATATCCGTATTTATCCATCCAATCTTCATAGATGGCGAATTCTTCTATGATCTCTTGTTGTGTTTCCTCTATGGTCATCATAACATCTCCTGAATTTACGGATGCAAATGTCGGAATTTTTAGTTTTCCGGCAAACTTCTAGCCCTCATTTTATTTGAACTGGTTTTAAATTAACGCGACTGATCAAAATCATAGATACAATTCTTTATAATGTCGCACTTGCGAATTCCTCCATGAATCGGCAAAACCACCCGGGAAATGTCCGGCGTGTGAGCATAAACAGGCTTATTTTGATTTGAATTACATCAATTACTGATCTGCCCTGAGTTTGTGATGCATTGCATTTTCAGGCACGGGGTAAGCAGAAATTATTTTCATAGCTGATATAAAATTGTGTACTTTGTGTTTACTTTGCGG
>CAYMXK010000512.1:0-3227 GCA_964393915.1 uncultured Prolixibacteraceae bacterium | reverse complement strand
AGTTTCGCGCAATGGTATTGAGGAACCTGAACGGCAGCAGTCGGGAGGCTTGAATGCACTCTATTCCTACGACGACAAATATAGCGTACACGGTGTGCTGAATTATGCAGGTAGCAGCAGTTTCAGTGAAGAAAACCGTTACATACTCTCACGTGCCATCGGTGGCAGTTGGGTGATCTCTGAAGAAAACTTTTTGTCGGACGTGAAATTTTTGGATTATCTGAAGTTGCGTGCTGAAACCGGTGTATTAGGTTATGAAAGCTTCCTCTCACCATTCTATTATCGCGACCGTTGGAATTACAACTCGTCAGGTACAGTTTTCGGGCCGATCTCTACCAATACCTGGTTTGGCACTACCACCGACAACCAGGTTTATCGCACAGTTCCCAGTCGTACCGGTAACCCGGAAATTGGCTGGGAAATGCGGCGCGAATTCAATGCCGGCCTCGATGCGCTAATGTTTGACAGGAAACTCTATTTAGAAGTAAACTACTACAACCAGTTGCGGGATGGCCAGATTTCACAATTACGGAGTTCTATCCCTTTGGCTGCTGGGATTTCAAGCTGGCTGCCACGGTCAAACTTTAACCAGACCCGCTATTTTGGTGTGGAAACAGCACTTCAATATACCAACAACGACGGGCAGTTGAAATACTCCTTCGGAGGCAATGCGGTTATTCAGGATTCCCGAATTGAGAAATATGACGAACCCAATTACCGAAACGCTTATCAATCAAGAGTAGGCACCCCGATTGATGCCATATATGGCCTGACCTACCTGGGCCGTTTCGCCACCGATGCCGAAACAAAGCTTATACCGCAGTTGTATGATGCTGAACTTATGGCAGGTGACCTCAAATACATGGATATGAATAATGATGGTGTAGTTGACGATAACGACCGCTCTATGATTGGCCGTTCTGCACCAAGGTTGTATTATTCACTCAATGTGAGACTCAACTACAAAAACTTCGAGTTGTATTTGATGGGCACCGGAAATGCTTTCTACGACCAGACCTTGACCAACCGGTATTTCCAGAACGGATGGGGCGATGATACCTACTCGAAATATGTGTTGGACAATGTCGGGAAAGACTACCCGCGTTTAACTTATCACAGAGTGAACAATAACTTTGCTTTTTCCGATTTCTGGATGACCAAAGGCGGTTTCTTCAAAATCCAGAATGCAGAGCTTGCATATAACGTGCCGGTGAAGTCCTTCCAGTGGAGCGGCGTAAGAGGCTTCCGGATTTTTGCCCGGGGCGCCAACCTGTTCACCTTCTCGAAACTCAAAGATGTGGATCCCGAATCGGTTAGTTCCGGTATTGGGACCTCTTCCATCAATGACAACGACCGTGGGCTCTATCCACTGTTTAAAACTTTCACGGGTGGTATTAAATTAACCTTTTAATTGATGAAGATTATGAATATCAAAAGACTCATATTATTTGCACTGGTTGCTGTAATGGCGGCAGCCTGCGCCGATTATCTTGAACCATACCCCAATGGCGACCGTTCACGCGACGATATATGGGAATACCAGGATATGGCACAGGGGCTTATCGGGCAATGTTACGATAACATGCCTAGGAATTACAACGACAACGAGGGCGCCTATTTCGACGTTATCAGCGACAATGCAGTGCGCACAAGCACTACCGATAACCTGACCCGCCTGGCTACGGGTGCCATCACCACCAGTCAGGACCCGTTCCGTACCTACTGGGACCGCAACTACAAATCGATTAACTTGGTAAACATGTTCCTGCAGGACCGTAAGGGCTTTAATACCCGGTACTTAGTCAACCCGCGCCTCGACAGTCTTGTGCGCTACCGGTTGCAGGGCGAAGCTTATGGATTACGCGCCTGGTTCCAATGGGACCTGCTCCAGAAATTCGGTGGAAAGGGAGTAAACGGTCAAATGCTGGGTTTCCCGATCATTACTGAACCACTCGATTTTACCCAGGAGATCAACCTGAAGCGCAATACTTACGAAGAGTGTGTAAATCAGATTTTGGCCGACTGCGACTCCGCATACAAATACCTGCCCATTGCGCACCGCGATTTTCTGGTGCCTATAGCCGATGACCGTACCTATGCCGGAGGCCGTTACTGGGGACGTATTGACGGAATCACCACCCGTGCCATTAAGGCAATGGCTTACCTTACCTGGGCCAGTCCGCGTTTTAATCCTACCAACGATGTTACGCGGTGGGAAAATGCTGCACGCTTTGCCAAAGAGGTGATAGACTTCAAGTTAACCGTTGATAAAGTGACCAACGGCTTTAATCCGGTGAACGGTGTAGCCTGGACCAACCCCAACTTCCCGGGAATCGTATGGTCGGCACGTTATTTAAACGCCAACGATGCCATGGAGCGCATGTTCTACCCTGGAGGGTTTCAGGGTAATGGCGCAATGGGCGCTACTCAGGAGCTGGTTGACGCTTTCCCCATGAAAAATGGTTATCCCATTTCCGATGAACGGAGCGGCTACAATCCTGCAGATCCCTATAAAGACCGCGACCCGCGCTTTTATACCATGATCTTCCACAACGGAGCACAGGCTAAAAAGAACAATACCGGAGCGGTGATGTACACCTTCGATAACTGGGAAGGTGGAAAAGATGAGGCGGGTACTGCCTCAAATGTTAGCCGTACCAACTACCACATCAAGAAGTTCGTCTTTATGGGGCTGAACTGGTCTGAGTCATCCATAAACAGGCAACCACATGCCAAGTTTTATGTGCGCTGGGCTCATATGGTACTGGCCTTCGCCGAAGCAGCCAACCAGGCCGGCGGCCCGGACGATAGCAAGTTCGGGATTACAGCAAAAGATGCCATGAAGTACCTCCGGTCAAGAAAAACGTATGACAATACCAACGGTTTCACCACCGACCCGTACCTCGACGAAGTCGCTGCAGCAGGTAAATCAGCTTTTAACGAGTTTGTCAAAAACGAAAGACGTATTGAAACCTGTTTTGAGGGGATGCGCTTTTATGATATGCAACGCTGGAGTACATCGCTCGCCGAAATCAATAAACCCGTGCATGGGCCCAAAATCATTAAAAATGAAGACGGTTCCTTCACTTACAGTAAAATGGAAGTGGAAAAACGGGCTTTGCCATCGGCATACCTACCCATTCCGTATGAGGAAATGCTGATCATGAGCGAACTGGAACAAAACGAAGGCTGGGACGCCTGGAAGTAGTGAATATTTTTAAAAGTAA
>CAYMXK010000511.1:0-3230 GCA_964393915.1 uncultured Prolixibacteraceae bacterium | reverse complement strand
TCGCAAATAAAACCCGAAAAATAGACCTTCACTTTCCCTGTCTGAGCCAAAGAAATAATTGAAATCAAAACAATCAGCGTGGTAAACAATACATTTTTCATCTCATTAAAATTGTTAGTTTTTAAAGGTATTTATCTCATTTCCAGTGTCTGTTTTTTGGTATTCGATAGAATGCTTACGCATTTCGATGTAACTCCCATGAAAATTACAATGTTACTCGTGTGTGAATTCAGATTATTCATGGTCGTTTCATAATTGCAAAATTTAAGTAATATACTGAGGTAAAATTAATTCGAAGGGGAGCCATATTTTATCCTGTAAAAACAGGATATTTAAGTCTTAATTTCATACAGGGAAAAGTACCGGGATTTTTTATGAAAAATCATGGAAATAAGGGAGTTGTTTTGCAACTAGTTATGTGTTAATTTGTATAGGTAAAACTCGATATTAAGTCTATGAAGTGAAAAAGATCAGGTTGTTATTAATTATGGCTTTGCTGGGCGCAGAAGTGATGGCCCAGCAACATCTGGCCGACAGTATTCAGAATTTACTGCAGCAGGAACTTCCTGACACCACCAGGGCTTATAATATGGTAATGCTGGCCATGTACACCGAGCCTATTGGCATGGCTAAGGCGCACCAGATATATAAGGAAGCTGTTGATTTTTCCCTATCCAAAAATCTGGATTATTATGCCGGACTTGCTTTGTATTATGAAGCAACACCTTACCATTTTGCTGGCAATTACGCGATGCAAATTGATAATTTAAACAAGGCTGCCAGGTTGTTCCAGCAGTCAGGCCATCCCAAATCACGAACTGAGCTGGCACTGGTTTTTGGAGGGATATCAAGTTTCTTCCGAAATACAGGAAAACTTGATTCGGCTGTGGTTGCTTCATTAAAATCGATAACAATTCTCGAAGAATTAAAAAACTACCGGCGCTTATCTTCCCAGTGCATAAATCTGGCTATGATCTACCAGCAATTAAATCTGCCTGACAAACAGAAGGAGTATGCAGATAAAGGCTTGGTTTATGCAAAGATTTCGAATGACAACAGCGCAATGATGGTGGCCTATCTTCAACTGGGTCATTACTATACCGGGATTAGGGATTTTCAAAAAGCAAAGAACTATGCTGATTCGGCTTCGGTTTATTTCAGTAATAGTTACGATTTCTCGAGAAAGCAGAATTACTATTTGCTGAAAGCCAATACTTTTCAAAATATCAATCAGTTTGACAGCGCTGTAGTTTACTATCAGAAATGTCACGACAACGCGAAACAAATTGGCTCCCGGTGGAACATGACTGAACCCTTAATGCAGATAGGTTATATTTATTTGCAGCAGAAAAAATACAATCAGGCCGAGCAATTTGTAAAAATGGGGCTCGAAATCGCAGAAACTGATTCAATCCTTGTTTTCAGAAAAGAAGGTTACGGTACGCTCAGCGATATTTATGCGGCAACCGGAAACTACCAGCAGGCTTATGATTTGCTGACCAAATACAATGAGATCAAGGATAGCCTGCAAAGTGAAGAGAGAAAAAAATTCACACTCGATCTTGAGAAGAAATATGAATTGGAAAAACACGCCAGCCATATACAACAACTCGAATCAGAGAAACGTATTCAGGTACTCTCTCTTCGAGAAAAAATTCTGATTATACAAACATTGATTGGTATAATGTTTACCCTATTGATTGTCGGGTTCTTGCTGCTGCGCAACTATCGGCAGAAACAAAAATTGCAGCAGCAGCATATTGAGAAGTTAGAAGCTGAAAAGCTGTTGACTGCCACCGAAGCGGTCCTGAAAGGCGAGGAACAGGAGCGCAGTCGGCTCGCAAAAGACCTTCACGACGGTTTAGGAGGACTACTCTCCGGAATAAAATATTCATTTCAAAATATGAAAGAAAATCTGATAATGACTCCTGAGAACGCTCAGGTTTTTGAGCGGAGTCTCGACATGCTCGACTCTTCGATACGTGAAATGAGACGTGTTGCGCACAATCTGATGCCGGAATCTGTTTTTCGTTTTGGTTTGGATTCGGCAGTAAGGGATTTTTGTGCTGATATTGATAACAGTGGCGTCCTTACACTCAATTACCAGTCGTTTGGTATGGTCTCCGGATGGCCTGAACAGTCCGTTTCTGTTGCTGTGTATAGAATTGTGCAGGAACTGGTTAATAATATGGTTAAACATTCGGAAGCCAGCCATGGATTGGTTCAACTTACTAAATCAGAGAACACTCTCCTTGTCGACGTGGAAGATAATGGAAAAGGTATGGATCCCGATAAAACAAAAAATGGAGATGGAATAGGTTGGAAAAATATCATGAGCCGTGTTGAATATTTAAAGGGGAAATTAAGTATAGAAACTGGATCAGGCAAAGGTACCAGTATCCACATTGAGGTACCAATGGCATGAAAATAAAACTATTTATTGTCGACGATCATTATATGGTTATTGAAGGGATCAGGTCGCTTCTTCAAAATGAACATGATATTGAATGGACTGGTCATGCCATGAATGCTGAGTCGTGTATGGCATTTCTTCAGCGTCAGCAACCCGATATAATATTGATGGATATTAGTCTTCCGGATATAAGCGGGATAGATCTTTGCAGGGAAGTAAAATCAAAATATCCGAAAATCAGGATTCTTGGGCTGAGTACCTACAACCAGAGAAGCTATGTCGAAAAAATGCTTGACAATGGCGCTAATGGTTATCTGCTTAAAAATGCCGGAAAAGAGGAGTTATTGAAAGGAATTGCTACCGCCATGGAGAGAAAAGTTTATCTGAGCCATGATGCTGCCATTTCATTAAGAAGCAGGGACAATCAGAACACCCCGATATTGACCAGGCGCGAAAAAGAAGTGCTCGAATTGATTGCAGCCGGTTATACAAATCACGACATTGCAGAAAAACTGTTTATCAGTACCACTACAGTTGATACCCACCGAAAAAATCTGTTACAGAAATTTGAAGTTAAAAATGTTGCCGCGTTGATTAGCAGAGCCTCAAAATCAGGGTATATTGATTGAAACAGGTTTAATTATTTTTTTCAGCATAAACAATTTGAGATTCTCTTGTAAATCCTGATTTCAGGTGCAAGTCCCGTTGTGGATAAGGGATTTCTACCTTATGTTCCTTAAATTTCTTAAATATCACATAATTCAACTGACTTTTCAGAACCTTGGGTTTATCGCTGTATTCGTCGGCCCATACCCTG
>CAYMXK010000510.1:0-3244 GCA_964393915.1 uncultured Prolixibacteraceae bacterium | reverse complement strand
TTCGGGTCGGAACATGTCATGCCAAAGTTTTCGGTTCTCGATCCGGAGACAGTCTTCTCGCTCCCTGACCGGCAGGTCGCCAATGGTGTCGTAGACGCATTTGTCCATGTGATCGAGCAATACCTTACTTATCCAGTCAATTCTCCGTTACAGGACAGGCAGGCTGAGGCCGTTCTACTGACACTTATTGAGGAAGGACCCAGAGTTTTGGCCAACAGGACAGACTATGACTCTGCCGCCAATTTTATGTGGAGTGCCACCATTGCACTTAACGGATTACTGGGCGTCGGGGTGCCGCAGGATTGGGCGACCCATATTATCGGACATGAACTTACCGTGTATCACGGCATTGACCATGCCCGCACCCTGGCCATTGTGCTTCCAGCCATGATGGACATCAGAAGGAAGCAGAAAGAAGCCAAAATTTTGCAATACGGACAGCGCATCTGGAATATCACCGAAGGAACTGTTGATGAACGAATTGACAAGGCCATACAAAAGACAGTTGAATTTTTCGAATCGGTTGGCATTCCCACCAGGCTGCCCGACTATAATGTGCCGGCAGAAACCATCGACAAGATTGAACAGAGGTTCATTCAGCGAAACAACCGGTTGGGAGAACACAGCGATATTGATGCAGCCGAAACCAGAAGGATTTTAGAAAGACAGCTTTAAGTGATTTGGTCACTCTTCCGTTTACCGGCAATATACCTGTTAATTAATGCATCATAGGCTTTAATTAATTCACATACAAGTGGGTGATCTGTGCAATAGGACAGGTCACCCACCCTATTTACCGGCAATATTTTGGGCGAAGTTCCCGTCAGGAAAACCGATTCGATTTCTTGCAGGGAGACTTCCGGTAAAGATTCTAATTTAATTGCAAAACCCATAGCTAAAGCCAGTTCCATGACCTTTTTTCTGGTAATTCCAGGCAATATATCATCATCTGGGGCTGTAACCAGCTGGTTATTTCTGACGAAGAACACATTCGACCGGCTGCCTTCCGTGATGGCAGCGTTATCATTTACCAGCAAAACCTCATAGAATCCCTGTGCGGCAATAAGCTGGTCGGCCGATAAGCGCAAACCTGCCTGAACAGCCTTCACATTGGGATCGTTTCGACTGGCATACAGAAGACCGCAATTCACTCCTTCTGTCACCATTGCCGGCAAAGGGTAAGAATGTGGAATAAAGTAGGCCTGAAACTTCCCGCAAGGCCTGAAGCAATAGGAAAACCTGATATTTCCCTCTTTGATGCCGTTACTTTCCACTAAAAGTCCGAGGCTGGAACGAATTTCCTCTTCCGTGAGTGGAATCAGCAAATGGAGAAGCCATGCTGAATGATAAAACCTCTTTAAATGATCCTCCAGAAAAAGAGGAACACCTTCCATTATCCTGATAACCTCATAAATCTCAATCCCCGTATTGGCTTCATATTGCTTAACTGGCAACAGGTCATTGTTTTGAATATAAAAAGTATGTAACAACATCGGTTCGACTCCTTTAGGAAATATTGAGTAAATTTAACCAAAAGATGTGACCGGTGATGGAAACAATCTCTTCTGCCATTAAATTTAACGCATTGAAACACTTGTACCAGCATTTGGTACTATCCGTTGAAGATTGGAAAAATCGCGGATGGGAGCAGCTAGAACCGCTACTAAAAGAACTGGGCGACAATCAGTTTGATGTGTATATTGGCCCATTGACCAGTCAGGATATCATTTCCCAGACGGCAGATATAATTATCGAAAACAATGCCGGCAGCAGGTCTGATTTGCAAAAATGGCTTGGAAAGAAGGGATACAGGGAGGTAATCCTGTCAGACAACTCCCGTTGGATCATCCGCGAAGGTATGGACAGAGAAAAGTACATCCATCTTCATCCAGGCCGTGGACAGAATTGTGTTAAAAGGATAAAAGCCAGCCATCTAAAGACAGCGATAATGCTGCTGATAGTTAAACCGCTACCAGGAGCAGAAAACCTGGCTTACACCACACAACAGATCAACAAAATACGATCTGAAAAGCTGGGGCTATCCCCGGTAAAATCAATATCGCAAAGCAAAAAAATCATGGAAGCACTGAAATTTCTCAGAGGAGTGTAATATTCTTTCGAGATAAACAGATTCTGACATACCTGCCACATATAAAGTAAAATCTTATCTTTGGTAGCCAAATCAATCATCAATAATAAATAATCAATAATCAATGAAAAGACGTTCGTTTCTGAAAAATTCGGCTGTGGCTGCAGGGGCAGCAGCAGCCTTTGCGCCTGTGACAGCTCTGGGACAGACACCGGCTGCCGCAAAAAAAGATGTTTACGAATTACGTATTTATCAGCTCACAGGAGGCGGAGCAAAAAACCAGCTGAAAAGTTATCTCACCGGTGCTCTAATGCCCTACCTCAACAGTAAGGGCGGTAAAGTGGGAATATTTTCAGAATATAGTCTTGAAGATCCGCCGAAACTCTATGTATTATGCACCTACCCCAATATGCAGGAGTACTTCTCGATTAACCAGGAAATGGAAACCAACGCCCAATTTCAGGCCAATGCGAAAGCCTATCATCAATTGCCATCAGACAGAAAACTTTTTGACCGGTACGAAACTCTGCTTCTCGAAGCTTTCGATGCAATACCCCAATTAAGGCAGCCCGATG
Source organism: uncultured Prolixibacteraceae bacterium (assembly GCA_964393915.1). GTDB lineage: Bacteria > Bacteroidota > Bacteroidia > Bacteroidales > Prolixibacteraceae > UBA1413. The sequence continues at coordinate 580 of CAYMXK010000510.1, read as the reverse complement.
CAGGACGCGGCCTTTTTGAATTGCGCATATATGAAAGTTACAATGAGGATGCCGGTCGCCGGAAAATACTGATGTTCAACAAGGAGGAACTTCCATTATTCGACAAAGTGGGCTTAAATGCCGTATTCTTCGGAAAAAATGTAGCAGGAGGTTTTATGCCGGCATTAACCTATATGCTATGGTTCAAGGACATGGCAGACCTCAACGAAGCCTGGAGCAGATTCAGGCCACACCCCGAGTGGGTTGCCATGCGTGATAAACCGGAGTATGCAAACACTGTCAGTAAAGTGAGAAAAATTCTCCTTCTTCCTGAAGAAGGTTCACAAATCTGATGAATTGTGATAAAAAAAGCGAGGCAGGTTCATTGACCTGCCTCGCTTTTTTCAAGCTGACACCAAATTAATTACTGGGCCCTCTTGATACTGCAACCTACTGGTTTGGTTTCGGCCACTTTTACAGTCTGACCTTTCGATATCGCTGCAATGGCATCTTTAAGATACGCGTTTTTAACCGCCGAGGCATTGTCATGATTGTCGTCAATCGCTCCCTTGTATACCAGTTTCATCTCTTTATCAAACAG
>CAYMXK010000509.1:298-3270 GCA_964393915.1 uncultured Prolixibacteraceae bacterium | reverse complement strand
TCTTTATAACCTGTTGTAGTACAGAAAAGTCGGATGGACATTTAGTGGATTTCAGGTTCTAAGAATTAGAAAAGAGGCAGTTTAATGAATATGTGAACCTGCGAAAATCAGGAGAATTAATTAGGCATGAAGGTTTCGGAATGTATGATAATGGTAGAAAAATTTTTGCCGCTAATTAACCCAAGGGATAACCCATTTCTTTTAAAATTTTCAATGTCAATCATATTATAATTAGAAGGTATGAAATACAATGTTTCTATAGGATTAATCTGGATTTTAATTTTAGTATCGTGTGATTATTTAAGCAATAACAAACGGTTGAAGTCAGCATTGGATCTTGCGGGAGATAATGAACAGGAACTTATGAAAGTCATTGGATATTACCATAAAAATGAGGGTAAACACAGCGAAAAGGCAAAAGCGGCTGAGTATCTGGTTCGCAATTGTTTTATCCATTATAGCAACCAGTCATTTTTTGTGAATAAAGATGGTAGTCCGGTTCCTTTTTACCCTCCTGACTATGGGACGGTTCCTTCCGTGTTAAAGGCCAAAGATTCGCTGGCAGCACTATACCGGTTAAAGCGTGACATATCTTACGATTGTCGGGAGTTAAAGGCAAAGTGGCTGATTGAATACATAGATACTGCTTTTTCCAGTTGGAAATCGGCTCCATGGGCTGAAAAGATAAGCTTTTCGCAATTTTGTAAATACATCCTTCCTTATCGAATGCAAAGCGAGCCTCTGAGTGACTGGAGCCTGCCTTTGCAACACAAATATTTACCGGTTTTAGATACGCTCTCCAATCGTTCAATCGTTTATGCCTGCACGGCAATAAACAATGCCATAGCCACCGAAGTTTCTTACAACCATTGCTGGGTCGGGGGCCTGGGTACACAATCGGTGTTGCAGGTTTTAAAGAATAAAGGAGGCATGTGCGACGATTTGGCAGTATTTGGGGTAGGGGCAATGCGCAGTTGTGGTATTCCGGCCACCATCGATTTTACAGTTTGGGGTAAAATAAACCTTGGGCATGCCTGGTGCGTTATTTTTGATGAAGATGGTAAAGCATGGAGTTTTGGTCCCGGAGAACAAAATCCGGGAGAGCATATTAAAATATTTTCTCAGGTTGCTCACCGGAAACTGGCCAAGGTATTTCGGAAAACTTATGAATTTCAATCCTCCTCACTGGCTGCGCAGGTAAAAAACTTGAATAAAATTCCACCCTTATTTCGTCAACTGAATATTATGGATGTAACCCATGAATATACTCCTGTGTATGATCTCTCTGTTCCAATAAGTTCTGCCTCAGGTGGTACTGATTATGTATATATTTGTGTTTACAATAAAGGGAATTGGAAACCTGTGGAATGGGCTACACCATCGGGTAAACAGGCAACTTTCAGAAATATGGGAGATGATCTTCTTTATTTGGTTGGATATTTCAATGGAATGGATATTGTTCCGCTCAGCCCCCCGTTTATTTTTGACAAGAACCAGCATCTCATTTGGTTAAATGAAGAAGGTGAGGGAACCCAGGATATTGGAATTGATAAATTTACCAGAGGGATTGGCAGTATAATACGGGATAAGCAATATCAGCTTTATTGTTGGGAGAAAGATACATGGAACCCGATTTACGAAACATTTTCAACCAACGACTCAACCCTCATCCTGAAAGGATTATCTGAAAAATTATTGTACAGGTTCGAAAATAATTCACGTCCTTTTACTGTTAATAATGGGGAAGTTGTATGGTGGTAACAGGAATGATGGGTGCCAATACTCCCCTTAGAAGCAATCTTCATCATTATTTGAATTTTGATTTTAGTTTCCCCTTAATGATCAGCCTCGGATTTATTTTTATCTATTACAGGTATTATAAAAAGGCAAAAATTTAGTTTTGTATGTTTGGAATATAGGATTAAGAATTTTATATTGCACGTATATATATAAATCCTTTGAATCATGAAAAGGTGGTGCTTCGTTTTTCTTTTCTCCATCGTATTTTTTTCTTGTCAAAAATCTGAGCCGGAATTTTCGTGCGATCCGGTTATCAATACTTTTGTTAGTGAAAACCGTGAGGAATTATCCCGGATTGACATCTATGAATTAACTTCTTTTGAACCAGAATTGCAAAAGGCAGTATTTAACAGTTGGGATTACCGGAAAAAGAGAGATGCCTGGATTGATAAATTGTGTTATTTGCTGGCAAATGAGGAGTTTTCAGAAACCGAAACCGAGCACATACATAAACTTATCGACCACATCGGACCGGATTATTTTCTTAAAGAAGCTTTTCAACACGAAGCAGATGCCCGATCTCTATTTGCTGCCTATTGGACAGAATACGCTCATAACACTTTAGGATGGTCACGGCAATTTATTGCTTTTGTGGTTTATCGCCTTTATACTAATCAGTCCCGGCTTGAAGATGAACTTTCTGCGTTAAGGTTGTTGAATGCCTCAGTCATGGTAAATACGGAATACGGCTGTGACTGCAATGTGTCTGCTGATTTTTGTAGTACCTCAAATTGCCTGTCAACCGGATGTACGACAAGCTCTTCAGGATGCGGCTGGCTTTGGTCAATGCCTTGTGACGGGAATTGTTATTAAGGATCACAACGGAGTTCAATTAAACCATTATGGCTAATGATGAACCCACTCAGATGAATGGTTTGCATTAAAACCAGCAAAGGTATTTACGAAACCGGCGAAGATTTGTAGTTTAAGGCATATATTCTGATTTCACAGTTTTCAGCCCGTCTGTCATTACCGATGAAGCGGGGAATCCACACCTAAATTTTTTTGATCGATGTCAACACCGGGTGTATTGGCTATGTGGAGGGTGTCAGCAAGGACGGTTTGCCTGGAACAATGAATTTTGAGTTTACTGAACAAAAATTAAACACTTTTAAATGGAAAAGCAGGAATAGTATTTAGCTTTTAGATTTACTGGCCCTATTTCTTTTGAA
>CAYMXK010000509.1:0-288 GCA_964393915.1 uncultured Prolixibacteraceae bacterium | reverse complement strand
TCTTTGCATTTGCCCACAAGGTCAATTCGAACAAGATGGAAAATGTTTCAACAATATTGTACTGAAATGAATTTATTTGCATATATTTACATGCGATATAAATAAGGGAGTTGGAATATCACTTTGCATAAATAGAGGTATTTTCGAACCTAAAAACTCATAAGTATAGTTAAGTAATTGAGACGATTGAGAATGAAAGGAAAAAAATACATAAAGCATTATTCCACAAGAAGTGAACATCAGTTTTGGTAGCTCCCTTTCGGGAGCAAAGATAAAAAATAACTGTAA
>CAYMXK010000508.1:0-3270 GCA_964393915.1 uncultured Prolixibacteraceae bacterium | reverse complement strand
CAGATGTAGATGGTCGCCGCACACATTGTACGCTGCAATGTTCAGTTGGTCATTTATTGCAATATTGGCAATCGTTTCGGTAACTATAAGTTCTTCTTTTTCACTTAGCCACACAGGGTCGCCACGCTTCACATAATTGTCGAACATACGTTGCGAATAGCGCGAATTGTGTGTGGCAGTGGTTATATGCCAGGCTTTTTTCTCTTTCTTCCTGAAAACTTCGGGAAATTCGGCTGGCCAGTGAAAAGTTTTTTCGCCGGCCACTGCAGGGTCGTCAATCAGGGAGTTTCCACATTTAATGTTGTTGCTCAGCGTGGTGAGCTTCCTCCCTTTTTTGGCCGTACGCAACCACAGTGAGAGCCGGGCAATCTCCACCGATTCCTCGTTAATGTCAACGCCGTAGATATTGTTTTCCAGGATGCTGTTTTCCACTTCGGTAAAAACCATTGGAACTTCCAGCAGTTTTGCCCGCAATTCGTCGATGTACCGGTGCTCTCGAATCAGAAAATCGAGCGCCTGGTTTAAAAACGCGCCCGAACCACATGCAGGGTCGCAAATGGTAAGCGTTAACAGCCAGTTGCGGTAGCTGGTCAGTTTGTCGTCAAGCTCTTTCAGCTTTTTGATGGTGCGCCCTTTCCGGATTTTCAGGTACTCACTTTCGTCGATTTCCAGTTCAGCTTTCTTTTCGCTGCATAGTGTGCCTACCGTATTCTCAACAATGTATTTGGTAATGTATTTCGGAGTGTAAAAAACGCCGTCCTTTTTGCGTTTACTTTTTTTCAGGTCAACCTGGGTCCCTTCAATCTGCGCTGCCACTTCCTCAATTTCGCTCAGGCTATTTTCGAAAATATGGCCAAGGATGTTTACATCCACTTCGGATTCAAAATCATAACCAGTAAGAATTTTTGTGTGTTTATAAAGTATATCATCACTAATCGTTACTGCATCAAGTACTTTATCGGGCAAAAACAGCCCGCCATTATAAGCAAAAATCTCATGTTTTTTGCCTTTCCATCCTTCATTCAAATAACCGAAATACTTTTTGTACCGGGTGTACAACGGTTTGTATTCATCGAGTTCTTTCAACTGTTCCCATTGTTTCAGAATTTCGCTGATTGAATTGGGTGGAAGCAAACCGCGGTCTTCGCCAAAAAGGATAAACAGGAATCGGTCGAGCAGTTTTTGCGATTTTTTAAAGAGTGTCAGTTTAATTTCCTTTTCTTCTTTGCTCTCAAAAATAGAAAGGTGCAGATTGTTCTGAATTAAATCATTGTACAAATCGTGTTTAAAAGCCGTATAGTCAACATAGATTTTCCTGGTTATGTCTTCCTCTTTAACGACCGATTCGTTTTTGATGGCATTCGGAGTTCCTTTTAAAAGATTCTCATTGGCCAGGCAAAGCCACATGATTTGAAACTTTTCGTAATTCAGCCTGAACAGATCGAACTCCTCAAAGTCAACTGCATTGTTAATGTAAAACCTCACTTTCTCAAAGTTCGAGGTAATCACATATACACAGTTTTTCTGGTTGGCCTTATAATCGAATGCCTGGAGCCGGATGGATTCGAGGTCTTTTGTTGTTGTGGATTTTAACTCGATAACCCCAATCGCAGTGCCCTCTTTCAGAATGGCGCCATCAGCCTTTCTGGCTCCTTTTTCGTTTTTAAACTAGCGGGTGAGATTAAACTCGGGGTTGGGTTTCAGGGTGTAACCGAAAATATTCACAAACAGGGCGGTCAGAAAACCATCCTGGTATTCTTCTTCTTTGCAGTCGCGTATATTTTGCTGAATAACAGGATTTTGGAAGTATGTTACCAGCTTTTCGTAAGCTGGTTTCATTACTGCCTGGTCTGCATCTTTAAGGTATTTTTTTAATACCGATTGTTGAAATAATCCCATATTTAGAGGGGTAGGTTATAAATGTTGAATCTGGTTGCTAAATTTAAAATATTCTTATTGATAAATGACTTTTGTGGCAGAGTATTTTAAAAATAACCAATTTTTGATCGCATAAAAATTCTAAATTTATGCCTTCCTTAAATTCGGTAATTCAGTAATTGATTTATTATGGAAAGATCCAAAAATTGTCTGTTGCACAATTTAATCGTGTGGTGGCAAGTGCTTATTCTTCTTTTTGTTGTAACTCCAAATGCTGCATTTGCTCAATTTAAGGATAAATCACCTCTGGTGCAGGATCTCGAGGCCATTTTTTACAACCCATCCTTCGCTGCGGTTCCTGCCCGCACCTTCTGCGTTACTGACTATGGAGCCAAAGGTGACGGCGAAATATTGAATACAGAAGCCATTCAGGCCACCCTGGACGCTGCCTCAAAAGCTGGAGGCGGGGTTGTTACCTTTCCGCCCGGGACCTATGTCACCGGCGCAATCTTTGTCCGCTCCAATACCGAACTCCGGATTGGGAAAGGAGTTGTGATTCAGGCAATCCAGGACGACAGCCACTATCCCCGTCTGCCAACACGCATTGCAGGCATAGAGATGGACTGGCCAGCCGCGCTGATCAATGTTTACGGTGAAGAGAATGTCCGCATCACCGGTAAAGGTATCATCGATGGCAATGGCGAATACTGGTGGCGCAAATTCTGGGGTGAGGATCGCCAGGGAGGCATGATGAAGGAATATGAAAGGCGCGGACTTCGCTGGGCGGTTGACTACGACTGCGAACGCGTGCGCCCCCTCGTTGTATGGAAATCAAAAAACGTCCTGCTTAAAGATGTAACCATCAAGCGGGCGGGTTTCTGGAATGTCACACTGACTTACAGCGACCGCGTGCATGTGGATGGCCTGGTCATCCGCAGCAACACCGGCCCCGGGCCATCAGGTGCAGGCCCCAGCTCCGATGGCGTCAACACTGATTCTTCAAGTAACATCCTGGTCGAGAACTGCGACATCGACTGTAACGATGATAACCTCTGTGTGAAGTCCGGCAAAGATGCCGACGGGCTGCGGGTTGGCCGCCCGGCTGAACGTATCGTCTATCGCGATTGTATTACCCGTTCCGGACATGGCCTTTTTACCCTCGGCAGCGAGACCTCCGGTGGTATGCGCGATATTGAGGTGTATAACCTCGTTGCGAAAGGCACCTCCACTGGCATACGGTTCAAATCGGCCAAAGTACGCGGCGGATTAATCGAAAATATCCGCTTTCATAATATTCAGATGGAAAACGTGAAAAACCCTTTTCGCTTCGACCTCAACTGGTTCCCTGCATACAGTTACCCGACAATTCCCGGAGATATTCCCGAAGGAGAA
>CAYMXK010000507.1:0-3283 GCA_964393915.1 uncultured Prolixibacteraceae bacterium | reverse complement strand
TGCCGGTCATCAGGCTCGCGCGGGTAGGCCCGCAAACTGCCTGCTGGCAAAAGTTGCTCATAAATACAGTCCCCCTTTCGGCCAGTCTGTCGATATGCGGGGTTTTAATGAGCTGGTTCCCGTAACATCCCAGCTCAGGCTTAAGATCATCCACTGCTATAAAAAGGATATTGGGCCGGGAACCCTCTCCGGATTTCATGGCCTTTTCGGGCGGCATTCCGGATGCGGACAGGAAGAGAAAGGGCATCACCAACGAAGGCACCAGAGTGCCTGGTTTCAGGGAATAATTTTTCATAACTTCTCGGTATTGACTGTTTATAGAAAAGCGCCGGTCAATATACTGAAAAACAAGGAATATGAAGAACCAGGGTGCGCCTTTGTGGCAAAAATAAACAGTCACCTACCCAATCGATAGTAGAATTGTCTCAAAGAGTTTGGGAACAGGAGAAAGAATATCAGAATTATTCCAAAATATTGCGGAATAATCCCACACATCTTAGAATCAAATCACCAAAATCCTTGCATTTATTATTTCGGTGCGCTGCACCTTTTACTTCACTTGGATACCATAGCTTCAGGAATTTCTAACCGCAAGGGTCGCAAAGGCCCACGCAAAAGCCGCAAAAAGTGATTGTATTAAAATTCAATTTAATAATCTTGGTTAATCCTTAATCTTGGTGAATCCTTGGTGTCTTTGTGTCTTAGTGGCAGAAAAGGAATTTCCGGAGCAGATTAATTCTTTATATTCCTGAGATATCCATCACAACAATTTCGGAACGGCTGTTGGTACGGATAGGCGGGCCCCAGGTGCCATATCCCGACGATACATAGAAGTGCGATTCGCCAATTTTACCGTACCCACGGCTGATTTCAAACATGGCGCCGGTGATGTGGTTAAACGGCCACATCTGCCCGTGGTGGGTATGTCCCGAAACCTGCAGGTCAACCCCGTTGGCAACCGCTTCATCCAGCTTGTAGGGTTGATGGTCGAGCATGAACAGCGGCTTCTCCCTGTCAATGCCGGCAAGCAGTTCATCGAGCGGTTTACGGGGCTTGCCATACATCTGCTGTCCGGTAATGTCCTCGCGGCCGGCCACAATAATTCCGTTGGGAAGAATGACTATGCTGTCGCGTAGCACTGTAATATCGTGGTCGGTGAGGTAATGGTGGGCTGCATCGGCATTGCCGTAAAACTCATGGTTCCCCAATACGGCATACACGCCATATTTGGCTTTCAGGTTTTTAAGCAGGTCTCCCATGTTGTTTTTTATTACCGGGCCAAGGTCTTCGTCGAACACATCGCCGGCAAGCAAAATTATATCGGCATTCTGCCGGTTAACCATGCTAACCATCGTGTCGAGCCTTCCGTTAGAAATCATCATCCCCAGGTGAATGTCGGAAACCAGCACCACCCGCTGCTTGCCGCCGGGAACGGGTTTGTTGAGGAGAATCTCCTGCATCCTGACCACCGGGGATACGGCATTGTAATAACCAAAAGCCAGGACAATTGCCGAAACGGCATAGATGGAAATCACAGCAACCACACCTTTATGGCCTGACCACTGAAACTTCAAAATATCAGAAAAATGAAACAGACTGTTTAAACCTCTGAAAATATCAGCGAGAAGGAACAACATGGTGAGATAGACCATGGCCCCCATCCAAAAGGAACCCAGCTTGACAAAAGGTTCGGCCAGCCACATCGGGCCGGCGCGCTCGGTGAACCGGCCGATGACATAAGAAAAGGCCAGCAGCCAGAAAAGAATGGTTGCCGCCCACCAGGCTCCGCCTGATTCAGGGAAGAGTGCTTTTGTCCGGGAAAAAATATAGGTGTTAACGACGAGGTTAACGAGTAGAACGATGGTAAAAAATATCATAAATGCAAATTTCTCCTTCATTATTAATTTGTTTGAGATTTAAACCAATAATTACAACAAAGGTTCAGCCGGAATCGCGTGAAGTAAGTAAATCAAAAAATAACTTTTCCGCGGAATGTCATAAATTTTTGATTGGGAGATGTTTTTTTGAATAATTTCGGGCAATTTTGTATCAGATCATAAATAATATCAATAAAAAACAGGAAAATTATGCCAAAAAGGGAAGATCTCAAAAAAATAATGATTATTGGTTCAGGCCCGATTATCATCGGTCAGGCTTGCGAGTTTGACTATTCGGGCACACAGGCCTGTAAGGCTTTGCGCTCTCTCGGGTACCAGATTGTGCTGGTGAATTCCAATCCGGCAACGATCATGACCGATCCGGAAATGGCAGACTTTACGTATATCGAGCCATTGAATGAGTATGCCCTCACCGAGATCATCAAAAAAGAGCGGCCTGATGCGCTGCTGCCCAACCTGGGGGGCCAGACTGCCCTGAACCTCTCCCTGATGCTGGCCAACAAGGGTATTCTGGATAAATACAATGTGGAGGTTATTGGGGTTAACCTTAAAGCGATTGAAAAGGGCGAAGACCGCACCGAATTTAAGAACTCAATGGCCGGTCTGGGCATTGAAATGCCCCGCAGTACGGCTGTCAACACCGTGGAGGATGCCGAAAAAGTGGCCGCGGAACTGGGCTTTCCGGTGGTGATCAGGCCGGCATACACCATGGGGGGTACCGGGGGCGGACTGGTTTACAACCTCGAGGAACTGAGGGTGATTGCAGCACGGGGAATTGCGGCCAGCATGGTCAGCCAGATCCTGGTGGAAGAATCCGTTTTAGGTTGGGAAGAGCTGGAACTCGAGGTGGTGCGCGATGCCAAAAACCAGATGATCACTGTATGTTTCATCGAGAATGTTGATGCCATCGGCGTGCATACGGGTGACTCCTTTTGCACTGCACCCATGCTCACGATCTCAGAATCCCTGCAAAAACGCCTTCAGGAATATGCCTACCGGATTGTCGAAGACATCGGGGTAATTGGTGGCACCAACGTTCAGTTTGCCCATGATCCGAAAACCGGACGCATTGTGGTTATTGAGATCAACCCCCGCACCTCTCGTTCTTCAGCCCTTGCATCGAAAGCCACCGGCTTCCCGATTGCACTGATTTCTGCCCTGCTGGCCGGTGGACTCACACTGGATGAAATCCCTTACTGGCGCGAAGGCACACTCGAAAAATATACCCCATGGGGCGACTATGTTGTGGTTAAGTTTGCCAAATGGGCGTTCGAAAAATTCGACGGACTGGTGGACAAGCTCGGCACGCAGATGCAGGCCGTGGGTGAAGTCATGAGCATCGGCAAGAATTACAAGGAGGCCTTCCAGAAAGCGATACGTTCGCT
>CAYMXK010000506.1:0-3293 GCA_964393915.1 uncultured Prolixibacteraceae bacterium | reverse complement strand
TAAAAAAATAAAAAGGGCCTACCGATTGATGGTAAGCCCTTTAGTTTCAAATATCGTTATACAACAGACATGACAATTACGGCCTACCCAACGGAAGGAAACTCCAATGATGACCATGATGTCTGTCACAACTATTCATTTCAGTAAAATTTCCTGCAATTATAGTGATAATTTGAAACTATTTTGTCCTTAAAGGGGAGAAATTGTGATTGCACTATCGTAATACTAATAATAATTTAAAGTGCCATCTCCATCCGCAGATAAAATTGCCAAAGCATAATTATCAAGAATTATTTCGGATTAAAAGATCTTATTTATTTGTTTTCTACTTAAATTCTTTTTAAATTGTGGGAGTATTTACAACAAACGCCTTAAATAGAAACCTTATTATTACAATAACTGTCATTTTCCCATTCGGGGTATTTTAAATGTTGCACGCACGAATTATACCTGCTCAGCTATTGGGACTGAGAGGGCGGAGCCATAAAAAATTGAAATTTAACACTCTTCCTGGTAAGTCGGATTTGTTTTAATCAGAAAAATATTTTGCCAGGCAAATATCTCATCAACAATGATTTATTGCATTTCGAAAATATAAAACCGTCAAATTTTCAATTAGTGCCAGTAAGTCTTGACTTGAATAGTATAATGTTGTAACTTGTGTTGATAAAATGGATCAGTTTTCATGACAGATTGACAAACTCCGGTTGATAGTGACCTATTGACAATTATGTGAACATTTTTATTGGACATACGACCTTAATAATTGATTCTTAAACTCTGTAAATCATTCTTTACAGTTGATTGTAAGCATAATCATGGCATATCTTGATATGGTGTCGAGCGGGGTATTCATTTATTTCAAAGGATATAATTTAGTGGCTAAAGCATATTAAATCAAAACATATGATACATCATACACTAAAGTTTCTGGCAGAGCAGCTCAACAGTTACATTAATATTGTCAAAAAAGACGTAAACGACGCCATCCCTGACAATGTTGTGGTTCTCGAAAGCATCAACAACATTGAAGAAAGCAAGATTAAAGACAAGAACAACATCTTTATCAGTCTGGTAAATATTTCCGAGGAGAGCGCCATGAAGAACATGGCTGATTACCAGCTTCGAAACAACCAGGAAACTACCTACAGAAATCCGCCGGTTAACCTTAATATTTATATCATGGTCACGGCTGTAATGTCGGCCTATGAGCATGAACTAAGATATCTGGGCCATGCCATCAGCTTTTTCCAGGGGAAAACCCTGTTCAGCAGAAAAAACAGTCCCAGCCAAATCGATAATCTGCCCGAAGATTTTACAGTAAGTGTTGACCTGGTTTCCCTCTCTTTTGAGCAGATTAATTACCTGTGGAGCACTCTGGGCGGAAAACAGCATCCTTTTGCCTGCTATAAACTGCGAATCATAAGGATAGAAAGGGAAAGCACCACTGAAACCAGGGGAGTGATCAGGAAAATTCATATTAACACCTGAAACCGGAAAAACCGGGCAGGAAAACTTACGGAGGCGAGAAATGGCAATCATAATAGAATACGATACCCTTTTTGAAATCAGGATACTGCATCACTATTTTCTGAACTCGGGGCTCACCCATTTCGGGCAAATGACGGAGTCGGAAAAAGCTGCAAGTATGCTGCGGTATGACTCCAGAGAGATTTTTGACATCCACCCAACCAGCGAAACTCTCCGGCTGCTTGCTTCGTGTAAAGCCATATTCAGGCATACCGCAACGGGACTAATTGCCGGAATAAGGTCGGTTAAGGGTGAAAACCAGCCGGATAAAAAACGGGCATCCCTGGGGTTTGATACCACCGATACATTCACGTTTACTGTTGAGGTCAAAGATCCCGGGTTCAGAAATTACACCTCTCTGCCTTTAAAGACGGAGAATGAAACCATGTTTCTGTTCAAAAACACCGAGCAGGACAGCAAAATTGAATTTCCTTCACTTTCAGTGAATCCGGCGCTGTTTAAAAATGGCACGACCTATAATCCTGGCGACATGGTAGCTGACCAGGCGGAAAATCCGCAAAAACTGTTTATTGCCAAAGTCAGGACTACACAAAACACAACAGATGCTGATGCCTGGGCAGTGGAAAACAGGGCCGATGAATATCCTGTTCACTATGCCACCTCAGCAGACAGAATCAGGGTAGTACGGGGAATACTGAACTATAAGGAAAAAGTTTCCGGGGAGGTGGTCAGGGCAGAACTGTCCATGGATACCGGCGGCGAATTCCCGGTAAAGTTTGAGGCTATGCCGGCAGATGCCAACGTTTCGAGGGTGCTTCAGTTTGACTTCAGGCAACTTCCGGAGGGCATTTATACCCTGAACCTGTTCAAGGCAGATGACACCCCTTCTGATCATCTCGTTTTCTACCTCCTGCAGAGGCCGGCCATTCCGTTCGCAATCATACAGATAAGGGTAAAAAGCAACAAACCGGATTACCACCTGACTGATCAGGATAATTTCCTGCGGTCACCTGTTTTCACCCTCCGTTTCAGGAACCGGGCCACACATTGGAAATACACCGGGAAAAAATTTAACCAGCAGTCGGTTACCGCTGAACCATTTCCGCTAACCCGGCATGGAATAATTAAAAACATTAAAGTGAAGGATATAACCAATTCAGAAGTGGATGATCTTCCCAATCCATCTGCCGGAATGATCAAAACAGATGAAACAAGATATTATTCAGAAATACATATTAACTAATCAAAAAAGAGAAGATTATGGCAACAACTTACAAAACACCAGGAGTTTATATCGAAGAGATATCGAAACTCCCGCCCTCGGTTGCCGAGGTAGAGACCGCCATACCGGCCTTTATCGGCTACACCCGGAATGTTACCCACAACGGACAGGCACTTACTGCCAGGCCCAAACGGATCAAATCTCTGGCAGAATTCGCTGAAGTCTTCGGACTGCCCCGGCCCACCGAATTTAAAACCGTAGCAGATGATGGCATCAAGATCAAAAAAGAAGGGGGAGAGTTCAAAATAGAAGGAACCCTGAACGACCCTTTCGATGGATTGCGATACAGGCTCTACTACAGTCTGCAGCTATACTTTGCCAACGGCGGCGGCCCTTGCTATATCGTATCCTGCGGAGAGTTCAAAAATAACAACACTGTATCAGACAGTGACATGGAGACGGCGCTGAATGCGCTCCGCAAGGAGGACGAACCTACCATTATTGTATTTACCGATGCCGTGTCGCTGGATGACAAGGACAAATATTACAGCCTCTGCACCAAGGCCATAACACAATGCGC
>CAYMXK010000505.1:0-3305 GCA_964393915.1 uncultured Prolixibacteraceae bacterium | reverse complement strand
ACGATGAAAGAAGAAAAAAATACCGAAGGCTTTATTCCCACCCACTAAAGAACACCGGCTGGTAACCCGTTTAAGAGAATTAAACAAAAGCGTACCTAATCCCACTTACGAAACATTCATTAAAGCCATTGAGCACGAAACCCCGGAGATATGTGCCAATACAATGATAACTTTAATAAAAATTTGTACTTATCTGCTGAAACAGCAAATAAAGCAATTGGAAACAGCTTTTATCAAAGAAGGTGGTTTAAGAGAAAGAATGACAAAAGCCAGATTAGAAGAAAGAAAAAAGAAACCGTAAAAATTCGGGGGACCTGCGTGACTCGGGCAAAAGCGTCACACTTGTCCCACAAGTCCCCCGAGAAAAAAAACCAAAATGTGAAAATATGAATTGGATTATATTAATTTTTGCAGGAGTATTTGAAGTAGCTTTTGCTTTCTGCTTAGGAAAATACTTTTTCTTACTACCTTAATCGGTTCAATTATTGGACTTAAAGCTGTTTCGCATTAAAATTAAAACACAGATATTGAAAATGAGATTAGAAAAGAAAATAGCCTTAATTACAGGTTCGGCACGAGGAATAGGGCAGGCAACCGCTGAGTTATTTCACAAAGAAGGTGCAACTGTAATTATCACCGATATCCGTGAACAGGAAGGTATTACTCTGGCCAATAAGTTGGGGGATAAAGTTGAATACATGCACTTAGACGTCGGAGACGAAAACAATTGGATAACCGTTGCTGACTACATCTCCAAAAAATTTGGACGACTTGACATATTAATTAATAACGCCGGGATAACAGGATTTTCAGAAACAACCGGACCCTGGGATGCTGAAAATTCGGACTTGAAAACCTGGAAAGAAGTACATCGGGTCAATGCCACAGGTGTAATGCTTGGATGCAAGTATGCTATCAGACTTATGAAAGAAAAAGGAGGAAGCATCGTAAATATTTCTTCAAGAAGCGGAGTTGTAGGAATACCAGGAGCGGTTGCCTATGCGTCAAGCAAAGCTTCAGTAAGAAATCATACCAAAAGTGTAGCTCTTTTCTGTGCGGAAAATGGCTACAAAATAAGATGCAACAGTATTCACCCTGCAGCTATAATGACGCCAATGTGGGATGAAATGCTTGGAGAAGGAGAACAGCGTCAAATATTAATTGACGAAATTGAATCCGGAATTCCTCTGGGACATTTCGGAGAGCCGATAGATGTTGCTTATGGAGCTTTGTATCTGGCAAGTGACGAGAGTAAATATGTTACAGGCATCGAACTGACAATTGATGGTGGAATCTTAGCAGAAAGTGACGCCAAACCGGGGAAATAAGTTTCAAAATTTTGGGATAGCTTTCAGTAAATGTTCTGGGATAATGTTACAGATTTATTCACTTATATTACTCTTTGAATGATTTATAATTCTCTAACTATAAATATGACATCTAACGCATGATATTCCATGCATAATTGTATATATAAATAAAAAGCCCTATTTTTGTGTGATATACCTTCACTTTAACGCAATATGCATGACTGATTTACCATTCACAAATTGGGTTTCCATGAGCGACACGGCTTTAATGGAACATATTGGTGCTTTTATTAGGCATCACCGCATGGCACAAAACAAGACACAGGCTGAGCTGGCCTCTGCTTCGGGTATCAGCCGCTCCACCCTGAGTTTACTGGAACGGGGTGAATCAGTTACCATTCCAACGCTTCTTCAGGTCTTGAGGATATTGGATCAGTTGAATGTAATGAACGCATTTGAGGTGAAAGAAAGAATCAGGCCACTGGCCTTAGCTAAACTGCAAATAGAAAAACGCCAACGGGCAAGAAGCAAGCCGGTAAAGCAGGATGAACATTCAGATGAAACAGATTGGTAAGATATGCAGGCAGCGGAAGTAAGAATATGGGGAGAACTGGCAGGGGCTGTAGCATGGGATGAAAGTTCAGGCTATGCCACGTTCGAATATGACCCGCAGTTCAGGCAACTGGGCTGGGACTTGTCACCGCTGAAAATGCCAGTGAATGAGGTCAACCGGACTTTCTCATTTTCTGAGTTGCAAAAGAAAAGAAATCCGGAATACGACACTTTCAAGGGTTTGCCCGGCTTACTGGCTGACGCGTTGCCCGACAAATACGGAAACCAACTGATTAACCTCTGGCTGGCACAGCAGGGACGGCCGCAGGACAGCATGAACCCGGCAGAAATGCTCTGCTTTATAGGATCCCGTGGTATGGGTGCGTTAGAGTTTCAGCCGGCTGTACTTAAAGAATACAAGCGGGCATTTTTTATAGAACTCGACAGTCTGGTGGATACTGCCCAAAAGGTGCTGAACCAGCGGGAAGCTTTTGTTGCTGAACTTAACAAAGATGAAGAACAGGCTGTTCTGGAGATTCTGAAAATCGGCACTTCGGCAGGTGGTGCCCGTCCCAAAGCCGTAATTGCCTGGAATGAAAAAACCGGCGAAGTTAAGTCTGGCCAGACCAAATCCCCGAAAGGATTTGAACACTGGCTGATCAAGTTGGATGGAGTAAGTGATGTACAGTTAGGAACCAGCCATGGCTATGGAAGGGTGGAAATGGCTTATTACAATATGGCTGAGGCCTGTGGCATCAGGATGATGCCATCCCGGCTGCTGGAAGAAAACGGCCGGGCACACTTCATGACCAGGCGCTTCGATCGTGAAGGCGGTGATATAAAACATCACGTACAAACCTTTTGTGCCCTGAAGCACTTTGACTTTAATCAGGTCAATAGTTTCAGCTACGAACAGCTCTTCCAGTGTATGAGGGAGTTGAAGCTGACTTATGCCGATGCAGAGCAGATGTTCAGAAGGATGGTATTCAACGTCATTGCCCGGAATTGTGATGATCACACCAAGAATTTTTCGTTTCTGTTGAAGCAGGGCGGGAAATGGGAATTGGCTCCGGCTTATGACCTATGCCACGCATATCGTCCGGGCAGCGAATGGGTAAGTCAGCACGCGCTAAGCATCAACGGTAAGCGGAAACATATCACCAGAGCCGATTTGCTGATTATCGGCGAATCCATCAGGTCCAAAAAAGCTTCTGATATCATCGACGAAATAAATGACACAGTGAATCAATGGAAAAAATATGCAGATGCAGTTCAGGTAAACCACAAACTCCGTGATGAAATTGCCACAACGATATTAAACCTGAAGTAGGATATTCCGGAGCATCCTGACCCCTGAAACACTTTTACATTGAAATATAAATGTCAGAAAAATATCTAAATAAATATCGCATACCATCGGTTCATTTCCCATTTGTCGAATTG
>CAYMXK010000504.1:0-3312 GCA_964393915.1 uncultured Prolixibacteraceae bacterium | reverse complement strand
CAGTCTCGTCAAGTGTTGTTGCTTTTCCCACAATTTTTACATCGGGTGCAACCTGGTTTAAGGCTAAAACAATTGTTTCGAGATACTCGGCCATATCTTCGGCTATGAGCGCGGTTAGTTGTTTTTTCATGTTCAACGCAAAATGATGATGTTTATAATAGTTCCCTTGTCATTGCTTTCAGTACTGAGAGTTATTTTAAATCCAAGTTTGTTTAGCAATTCTATTCTCCTCAGCGTAAGCTCCCTTCCTCTCGATATGTACCTGAATCCGGACGCTGCCTGCAAATCTTTTGCCTTGCGCATTCCTACGCCATTATCTGAAATTTCAATATGAAGGCCTATGTTGGAATTTCGTATTTCAATACTCAGTAGCCCTTTTGTTTCGAGAGGCAGCAACCCGTGCCTGATTGAATTTTCCACAAATGGTTGCATAAGCATGGGGGGAACATATTCTCTGTCACAATCAACCCCATCAAATTCAACCTGGTAATCAAACTTACCGGGAAATATCATCTGCTGCAATTCAACAAATTCTTCTATCATTTTAAGCTCCTGCGCCAGGGTAACCTGCCCTGATTGATCATCTGCTTTTACAATCATTCCGGTATTTGCCGACGCATCAAGAAAACCCCGTATCAACCCTGCCATACGTACCAGATAAAAATTAGCCTGTTGGATATTGTTATTCAGGATTTTCGACTGAAGCGAAGCAAGCACATTAAAGATAAAGTGCGGGTTCATTTGTGACTGGATGGCCTGAATCTGAAAAACTTTTGAATCTCGATCGGCTTTTTTAACGCGAAACCAGGCCATTAAAAGAATAAGAATGCCTCCCAAAGTAAGAAAACCAAATACAGCAGGCCAGAACCATGACTGACGGTGCAATGCCATACGCACGAAAAGGGGTAGTTCAATCTGCACCGGAGAATCAAGGGGCAGCCCTTTTACCCGTGCCCTTACATTTATGGTGTTTTGACCATCGGACAATCCCGACATTATCGCATAATCTTCTTCCTGCCATGAAGACCAGTTGCCAGTACCCACCTTCCAGGAATATTCTACCGGGTTTGGGCAACTGTAACAGACGGCATCGAAATTTAATATTGCATTATTTTGATTGCGTTTCAGCTCGATTCTATCCGTTGTAAAAGGCAGTTTAAAGCCGTTTACCTTATCCAATCGTATGGAAAGGCTATGCTTTCCAGCTTTTAGTTTTTCAGGCTCGAGCCTTATGACCTCAGTGCTGGTGGTCAGCCAAATGTGGCCCCGCGAATCAGTATAGGCACCATCCTGCCCCGGCTCAAGACCGACAAAACCGTTTTTTTCATTGAACAGGTGCAGGATAATCTCTCCCGTTTGGTAATATTCCTGAAGGTCCATCAGGTAAATACCATAAGGCTGACTCCCCAGAAGCCAGGTGCTATCGATAGTGGTTACCATATTCACAGCATCTGACAGTTCGTCGCGCTCAATTCTGACCAGAGAATCTGCCACAGCATCGTACCAAAATAAGCCCTGTTTACACCCGAACCAGGTCCGGCCTTTGTAGTCAGTGCAAGATGTCAACGCCCCGTTTGCCTGTCCGGCCAGAAGGTAGTTTTTCAGGGTGTCATTCTTCCAGTCGTACCTGGCAAGGCCACTTCCGCCACCCAGCCAGAAAAAACCTGCTGAATCTTTTGAAATAGTAAGCACATTGGTGCCCACATCCAGTTGTTGTTCTTTGTCGACTATGCGGACTTTTTTCATTTGATGATCGAAAACAACGGCCCGCATCATACCTCCTGCCCAAAGTAATCGGTGTTCGTGGTCATAGAATGTGGTAAGAAAATAGTGATCATAAATCTTTTGAAATCTTTCGCCATCTACCGCAAGAATTCCGTAGGCGTTAGGAAAGAATAGCCTTCCCGATTTATCTGCTGAGGGATGAAAATATGGATTTGCAATCCTGTTTTCAAAATTATTCGGATAATGTTTAAGCTTATTATTTAGCAGGCGAAAAAGGCCAAAGTGATATGATGAAAACCACATATTGCCTTTTTGATCTTCAATTATAGCCCAAATCTGCGGCAACGCAGATTTGTCGTATGCAACAAACCCGTTATTGAAAATCTGGTATAAACCATCTTCGGAACCGATCCATAATTGGTTATCCCTGTCGTTTAATACAAAATTGAGCGGAATATCATGGTTAAAATCATATAATACTTTACCGGGTGTTACGCCAACTCCTGCAACCGGATAACTGTTGCTGATCAGGAACAAAGAGTCATTTGTATTCAATTTTCCTGAATAATTCCCGTCGACAACGCGGACAACCTCAACAACCTCTTTATTTACAACCTCATACACATTGAAGTTGAATTTGTCTTCAAAATCAGAGAAATAAACTCGTCCTCCTTTCCCACAAATAAATTGATTATCCGAATGCTCCCATGGGATTCTTTCAATCTTTTCATCACGAAATTGATACAAACTGTTATTTAAGGCAAAAATCACGGCATTATCACCTTTACTCCAGGCAATATCAACCCATGGAAAGAATCCATCATCAGGAATAACCGGGTCGAGTGAGACGCTTTTATCTCCCTCGAAATATCCGAAATGGTTACTCGAACTGGTTCTGGTTTGAGAAATATACCATACCCTGCCCTTATCGTCGGCAGCCAACTGGCTCCCTTTAACTGAAGAGGATACAAAGTATTGCTGGACATCACCATCGATCATCACCACCCCATTCAGGGTACTGACCCATATCCGGCCAAAAGAATCTTCAGTGATATCCTGGACAAACTCATTGGTCGTAAAGCTGTGTTCCCTGGAAACAATACGGCTAAATTTTCGTCCGTTGAAACAATTGAGGCCACCTTTTGTACCAATCCATAAATACCCCCTGCTATCCTGCAACATGCAGGTTACCTGCATCTGCGATAAACCGTCACGCATGGTATACTGCCGGTACGGAGGAAGTATATAATCCTGAATCGCAAAGGATTTAATCCATAGCAAAAGAATTGACAATATGAATATTATGCGGCTCAACATGCTTGTAAAAATAATTATTTTCTGAATGGTACATTGCCTTAAGCGGGTACTATTGCCTTTATTTTTCCCGTTACAAATCAGCCCATATGTTCAATTCATTCATCGATCGGTTCATGTCAATTCCGATGGGTATTCATACATAAAATTGGGGTGGTTCATTACAAAACCATCAAATTTTAAGTTAAATACTTTTAGTTTTAACACAAAACCCTTCTACCCTTTTCAATGAAAATGTAGATGCAGGAGTGCAAACCAGATTTGAATACCAGC
>CAYMXK010000503.1:0-3320 GCA_964393915.1 uncultured Prolixibacteraceae bacterium | reverse complement strand
GTTGAACTTATCAGGATTCTACCAATGGGACACCTATTCCGGTTGAAAGTAAAACAGAACCCTTTTCAAGCAAAAACGGGATTATTAAAGTTCCAACCGGTTCGGGAATGGGGATTATTATTGATCCTGATTATATTAAAACACATTCCGTTTTGGTTTAGCACCACGTGCCGTTCAGGGCTGAAGTTTAACCTTCCCCTGGAGCTCATGTCTTTGACGCATTATACCAGAAATAACATTGTAAATCTAAAAATCAGCATATCTGTTTAAAACCAAAACAATGAAACAAAATCAAAACAAATTTGCTTTTTATTCTTTTTGTCTGATAATCTGCTTGTTCCTTAGTACAGGTTACAAAAGCCAGGAAACTGAAGTCACCATTTCGGCGGACATTGGGAAATCGGGATCTCACGATGTGAACAGGTTTATCTCCCTTCCCCCGCATCCGGGTATAGTTTATCAATCGATTCCGGATTATGTGAAAACTAATCAAATTATTGCGGCGATTACCATTCCTGAGTTATCCATTGTAACAGATCAATCTCCGGGAATACCCGTTTCATATGGACTGACGAAGTTGACCGATGCTTTGACAGCAAAAAAAGTCAGTTTCGAAAAAGTGGGTTCTGTTAAGGAAGCCCATGGGAAATCGATAATTGTGGCAGGTCTTTCATCAGGAGATGGTGCGGCTTCGCAAATGCTCAGGGCCGAAAACCACGTTGTGCCAAAAGTTGCCGAAGCATTAGCGATCCGGAAAACCAGTTTGGAAAAGAAAACTGTTTGGCTGATCAGCGGATTTGATGACCGTGGCCTGATGTATGCATTGCTCGATGTGGCAGACCGCATCGGATGGAGCAACAATCCCGGAATTCCGTTAAGTGAGGTCAAAGAGATCACTGAAAAGCCCGATGTTCCGGAAAGGGCCATTTCCCTTTATACCATGAACCGCGCTTACTGGGAAAGCCGGTTTTACGACGAAGCCTACTGGGCTCGCTACCTGGATATGCTGGCTCAGAACAGGTTCAATTCGATGGTGGTGATTTTTGGCTACGAAAATGGTGGTTTTCTCGCACCCTGCTACCCCTATTTTTTTGATACCGAAGAATTTCCGGATGTAAAAATGACAGGTATAACTCCAGAGGAGCAGCAACGTAACCTCGATGCCCTGAATAAACTGGTTGGCATGGCCCATGAACGTGGAATTAAATTTTCGGTTGGCATTTGGGACCATATTTATCGTGGCGGTGTTCAGTCAGGTGGCATTGCCGAAATGCGCGATGTCCCGTTAAAACCTGTTCATGGGTTGGTGTGGGGCGTAAACGACACCAATCTGGTGGCCTACAACAAAACAGCATTGGCTAAGTTTGTAAGGCTTGTACCCGGACTCGATGGCATTCAGTTCAGGATGCACAACGAATCGGGCCTGAAGAAAAGTGAACAGGATAGTTTCTGGGCCGATGTATTTAAAACCATGAAAGTGGCTTCACCCAACCTGCGGCTTGATCTTCGGGCCAAGGAGCTTCCCGAATCGGTTATCCAAAGTGCAATCAGCACCGGCATCAATTTCAGGATAACCACCAAATACTGGATGGAGCAAATGGGGATGCCCTGGCACCCCACCCAGATCAATCCTGAAAAGAGCGAACGCCGGCACAGTTACGCTGCTTTGCTCAGTTATCCTCAGAACTACAAAATGCACTGGCGTATGTGGAATGGAGGTACAACGCGTGTGCTTTTATGGGGCGATCCGGAGTATGTAAGGCGGTTTGCCGGATCTTCGCACCTGTATGATGGTGAAGGCTATGAAGTAAATGAGCCGTTGGCGACCAAAATGGAAGCCCAGCCGCATGATGCGAAACCTTTTGATTTACTTAAGCCGCAATACCGTTATTACGACTATGAATTTGAACGTTACTGGCATTTCTTTCAGGTTTTTGGCCGGATGGGCTATAATCCGCAGACTTCAGCAGATGTATGGCAAAATGAGTTCAGGAGCAGGTTTGGCGCAAAGGCTGCTCCCCTTATTGAAACGGCCATTCATAAAGCCAGTTGGATCCTGCCACGTATTGTGGCTTCCTGTTACCCTTACCGCGGATTTCCGACGACCCGTGGCTGGGCCGAAAAACAACGTCTGGGTGATTTACCCTCGTATGCCAAAAATGAAGGAAGCGACTTGCGTCAATTCGCCAATTTCGACGAAGAAGCAAAGTTGCTTATTGAGGGTGGAGAAACTGCGAAATATCTGCCATCAATGAACAGCCGCTGGTTTGAACAGGTTTCAGATGAGATAACCGAACTTATTGTTCAGGCCGAAAATGCCATTGGCAACAATCAGAACAAAGAGTTCAATTCGACGGTAACCGACCTTAAAATCCTGGCTGGTCTGGCTATGTATCATTCGCGACGGATTCCAGCCGCCGTAAGTTACAATCTGTTTGAACGCACCAACGATGTTTCGGTGTTCGATGACGCAATTGCTCATGAGCGCAAAGCCATTGAAGCCTGGAGACAAATGGTAAACGCTGCAGGTGATTTTTATGCTGACGATTTGATGATGGGTGTCCGTAATGCAGATCTTTGCGGCCACTGGAAAGACGAACTCCAGTCCCTCGAAAAAGGCTTTAAAGCACTGGAGCAGAAGCGGGCAGAATTTAAACAGGAAGGTATGGTTGACAAAGCTCCGCGTTACTATGCAGCAGGAACTTCAACAAATGAGCATTTGTTTAAAATTAGTCATCAGCCTGTTACCACCGCAGAGGTGGGCCGGCCGGTTACAATCAGCATAAAGGTAAGTGCCGTTTCCGGAGTAAAAGGAGTGCGTTTGCTCTTCCGGAATGTCAATCAGGAAATGGAATACCAGATCCTGCCAATGCTTCAAACAGGAGAAGAAAATAATTATCAGGCAGTTATACCGGTTGAAGATATCAACCCCAAATGGGATGTGATGTACCTTATTGAGGTGATGGACAACAATGGAAAGGGGTTAATTTATCCCGATTTTAATAAGGAGACTCCATACCGGATTATAAAACTACTCAGGTAGGGCCTATGGGTATTAAAGGATTGAGCCTGCTCCGGAAAGCTTTTTTTGCCACCAGGGCACCAATACACCAAGGGAGAAACCACAATGAACCTTCAAATCTTAACCGCAATGGACGCAAAGTTCTACGCAAAGGGCGCAAATGGTAATTTACTAATCTTCTATTCCGTTTATAATTAAATGTATTTCTTTGCGTTCATTGCGGTTTTACCTTTGCGCCCATTGCGGTTAAAAAATCTTGGTGAATTCTTTGTGCCTTGGTGGCATATTATTTTTGACC
>CAYMXK010000502.1:0-3320 GCA_964393915.1 uncultured Prolixibacteraceae bacterium | reverse complement strand
TAAAACGGAACGGGTAAACTGATCATAACTAAGACCTATTACCCTTTCTATTTCGCGCAGGGTCTCCGTTTTCTTTTCACCAAAAACTTTTCCGCTGGTGAGGTTCCTGAGCTGCACACTGTGATCCTGAAGATTTCCCGATGCCCTGTTTCTGGACCTGCGGACGCTCCAGATGGAATGATAGGTATTTCCGTCGACACCTGCGAAAACAACTTCGGCATATCCTTCGGCAGTTCCCTTGCGCAAAATGGCCCGCGGATCGTTGGGACTGATCTTTCCCGCTTCCCCATCCCGAAGTTCAACACCCGGCTCCCTCACGGCGGCTTGTCTGGGAGATCTGGCAAACAACGCCAGACAGAGCGCATCAAGTATGGTAGATTTCCCCGATCCGGTTGGCCCGGTGATAGCAAATATTCCTGCTGAAAGCAAAGGTTCGCGGGTAAAATCAATCTCAAATTCTCCCTCTATGGAGGCCAGATTTTTTCCACGGATGGCTAAGATCTTCATCTTATAATAAATGTATTTTATTAAAAGTATTCAATGAGTCTACTCCAAAAAGCCCTTTCTGCCGCAAAGGCTCAAAGGCACCAGGAAACAGAAAGATTAATCAACTGACATTCAATTGTCTCCTCAACAGTTCAGCAGGGAATCCAGACCCTCTTCAATCCTGACTTCGGAGGATGGATATCCATGCTGACGGAAGGCAGCGACAAATCCCTCATTGAGCATCCTTCCCGCCCTGAGAGGAAATTCAAGCAAGGCAGGGTAGTTTATTTCATCTCCTGGGTCATCATAAAACTTCCTGCAACTTTCCACACTGGTTGAGAGGTAGATCCTGCAGGCCATCGGACGGGCAGCATAGGCAATACAAGCCCCATCCTCAAGAAGAGGGCAGGCGGACTTATAATTGAGCATTTCTGCCCTTTTCATGACTGAGACCCTGCTGTTTTTGAGGGCAGCTCGTTCTGCTATCTGCACTGCCTTCTCAGATGTAAAACGAACTTTTATAAATTCAATAAGGTTCTGTAATTCAAGCGTATTGACAAATACAGGCTGGAAGCAGCACCAGGCACATCCCCTGGCGCAGTCAACCTTTACCGCACTGCGCCCGACCTGTTGCAACAAAGAATCAATCAGTCCGTCAAGCGATGAATAAAGCTCAGCAATACCCGAAACCACGCTATCTGCTGACATGCCTTTTTTGATGGTGATCTGCCCAAGCCTATAACCGTCTGAATAGAAAATCCGGTCGGTTTCGGTAAAACTCGTGTTTGCCACTATTCCAGTTCAAACGTCACAACCGACAACGCAGGCAATGTTACTTCCATAGTACCGGCATTGACAACCTTGTAGCCTTTAAAGTCTGCCGGTTTGACCGATTCCGGTTTATCAAAGGTGTTCACAGTGTTGTACTTTGAAGCGGTCAGCACCTCTCCCCTGTTCACCTTTTTAAAGGAACCTCCTGTCATTTCAACGGTTACCTTAACCTCTTTACCCGGATTCACGTTGTTCAGTGTCAGGTGTATTTTCCCATTGGCATCCTTTGAAACAGTCTGGCTTACAGCCGGAACTGATTCCTGTCCAAGGGTATATTTTTCCGAAATAAGATGGCTGTTTAAAAGATTGGCACCTCCATGAACCTTATACATGTTAAAGATGTGATAGGTTGGAGTGAGCACCATTTTGTCACCTTCGGTGAGGATCATGGCCTGAAGGACATTCACAATCTGAGCAATGTTGGCCATCTTCACCCTGTCGGCATAACGGTGGAAGATATCCAGTGTGGTGGCTGCAATCAAGGCATCGCGCATGGAATTTTGCTGAAAGAGGAAGCCAGGATTGGTTCCCGGCTCCACATCGGTCCAAATACCCCATTCGTCGACATACAAAGGAATTCTTTTACCCGCATCATATTCATTCATTATGCTGGTATGCCGGCTCAAAAGTTCATTCATTCGCAAACCACTGCGAATGCCTGCAAAATAGAGGTCTTCACCAAAACCGGTAGCGGCCCCTTTATTGTTCCAGCCCGGCCCGGCAATGGTGTAGTAATGTACCGACAAAGCATCCATGTGCCGGGCAGATTTCTGCATGACCACACGTGTCCAGTTGTAATCGGCACCATTGGCACCGCACCCGACGCGGGTCATTTCACGGCCGTATTCCCGCGCATAGGTAGAATATTGCCGCAGAAGATCGGAGTAATACTCAGGTGTCATATTCCCGCCACAACCCCAGCTTTCATTTCCAATTCCGAGGAATTTAACGTTCCAGGGCTTTTCGCGGCCATTACTGCGACGAAGGTTGGCCATGGGAAGGTCCTCATCAGATGTCATGTATTCAATCCACTCCACCATATCCCATACAGGGGCACTGCCCACATTAACTGAAACATATGCCTCACATTCAAGCATTTCACATAGCTCCAGGAATTCATGCGTGCCAAAACTGTTGTCCTCAATCACTCCGCCCCAAAAAACATTTTTTATCTTCGGACGTTCTGCTTTGGGCCCGATTCCGTTTTTCCACTGGTAGGTATCGGCAAAACAACCGCCCGGCCAGCGAAGTACCGGAATATTCAACGCTTTCAGGGCTTCAAATACATCTTTTCGGTAACCGTTGATGTTGGGAATGGGTGAATCGGGGCCAACCCAGATTCCGTCATAAATACAACGGCCAAGGTGTTCAGCAAAGTGCCCGTAGATATACTTGCTGATTTGCGGTCCTTCATGAGTTGCGTCAATGGTGAGCCTGTTCTGTGCATTCGCCGTTGATAAAAGCAGCGAAAGGATAATTCCAAAAATAAATATTGTCTGCTTCATGATTTAGATATTATTGGTTTCTATTAGACAGGTAAAGATAAAAGTATTTTCTACATTTTAAATGGCTCACCTTATTCTATCGTCAATTTAAGTTTCTTTCCAAGTCCCGCTTCCACAATCTTTCGAAATGTAGACATCTCAAGGTCAGTCTTATCATTCTCTATTCTCGAAATGTAAAACCTTGTTGTCCCGCTTCTCATGGCTAACTGCTCTTGTGTCAGACCCGCTTTTAATCGTGCATTTCTTATCAGTCTGCCATATCTGTATATTGAAGGCTCTTTAATATCGTCACTTAGGTCATAAAGAACATCAGCTCCTATTTCGTAAGGCAAGGCTAAAACTTCCCCATTTTCTCCTTCTACTTTAATTTCAATGTTAGGCCAAGACAAAGTATAGTTCCTGAGTTTTACTTTTTTAAACTCTTTTTCGTCAAGTAGGGGGTATTCGAAATCATTCTCGGTAATATTCCATTGTTTAAAAATTTTTACAAAGTCAAGC
>CAYMXK010000501.1:0-3330 GCA_964393915.1 uncultured Prolixibacteraceae bacterium | reverse complement strand
ACATTTATTTCGAAACGGGCTAATGCTATTATTCCTGGCAACAGGTTTAAATGCCTTTGGACAAGCACCTTGTCCGATTAACTGCAGCTCCTCAAATGACTTTTTTGTCAGTGACCTCTATCTGGGCTATGCCAACGGCACCGAACTGGAATCTGGTTACACCTGTACTCCGGGACAAACCCAGGACCTTCATATCTGGGCAATTTTTGGAGGCAGTACCTCTGCAAACCGCTATTCACTTAAACTCTATTATGAGATTGAAATTAACGGTATTCAGTCCGGACCTGGGATTAACGCCTGTGAATTCCCAAATGCCGCCATTCCAACAGGGGTTCCTGTTGATCTGGGTATGATTTCATGGTCGTGCGGTGACGAAATTACACTTGATAATTTCTACATGTCATGGCAAACTGCACAAAATAAAGGTTGTGAATGCAGCAATAAATGTTTTTCTCCGGGATTTCCACTTGTGGTCAGGACACCTCTTATCGGCGATTTTTCCTGGTTAAGCAATAATTGCATCCCTGCCGGCAATGCATTTGAGATCTATACCTTTACAGATGAAACTACCGGTGGAGCCCAACCTTATACTTATTCATGGGAATTCGATCTTGGCGGAACAAGTGCAAATCCAGCAACAGGTGCATCAGATGAGCATGTAGTAAACTATACCAGTGCTGGAACAAAAACCGTTAAATTGACCGTAACAGATAATGACGGCATAAGCAGAACCGTCCAAAAGAACATCTCAGTTGCCGCATGCTGCAACCTTTCCATTACCTGTCCTGTCGGGAGTCCATTCCACCGAGAAACAGGAAGTAATGCCTATTATACGGTCTCAGGAACTGAATTTAATCCAACCGTCACTTCAACCAACTGTACAGGCTACAATCTGTCTAATGATAAAAATTCAGGGAGTACTCTAGCCGGCTATCAGCTGGCACCCGGATCCCACACCATTATCTGGACAGCCACAGCTGACGGACAAACGGCTAAAACATGTACAATCTCTGTGGTCGTTGTCGACAACCAGGCCACAT
Organism: uncultured Prolixibacteraceae bacterium; assembly: GCA_964393915.1. Classification (GTDB taxonomy): domain Bacteria; phylum Bacteroidota; class Bacteroidia; order Bacteroidales; family Prolixibacteraceae; genus UBA1413. The sequence continues at coordinate 2,290 of CAYMXK010000501.1, read as the reverse complement.
CTTTCAGCAGCTGTCCTTCCGATATAACAGTGAATACAGCCGCTAATCTGTGCAATGCATCAGTTACCCTGGTTAATCCGGTAGCCGAAGACAATGTGGGTGTTGTAACTTTAACCTGGGCAATAACCGGGGCTACCACTGCTACTTCTCCGGCAACAGGAATTAATTATGTACCCTCACCATACACTTTTAATAAAGGAGTCTCAACTGTTACATATACCGCAAAAGATGCAGCCGACAACTCAGCCGTATGCTCCTATACGGTTACTGTAAATGACAATCAGGCACCTACGATAACCGCTTGTCCAGTAGATGTTACGGTAAATACTGATCCAGGGGTTTGCCACACAGCCAAAGCAAATGTTTCTTTGGGTGAGCCTTCTGCAACCGACAACTGTGGCGGAACTTTAACAAAAACGAATAATGCCCCGAACATTTTTCCAAAAGGGGATACCAATGTAACCTGGACAGTTACCGATGCGAGTGGAAATTCTTCCACCTGTATTCAGAAAGTCACGGTAGTTGATAATCAGAATCCGGCAATAAGCTGTCCTGGCAATATTCAGGCAACCACCTCACCGGCTGTTCCAGACGGAGCAATAGTGAATTATACTGCACCGGTTGGAACAGACAATTGTCCAGGCGCTATGACTACCCAGACTGCAGGCTTAGCCAGTGGATCAAAATTTCCGATTGGGACTACCACCAATACTTTTTTAGTCACAGATGCTACGGGAAAAACGGCATCATGCAGTTTTACAGTGACGGTAAGTGATGCCCAGGGACCCGTATTAACCTGCCCAGTACCTGCTTTGTCATACAACAGCGATGCGGGAGAGTGTAATGCCACATTAACTTTCACTGCAACTGCAATTGACAACGACGATGAAAATCCAGTCATTGTCTATAAAGTCAATAACCAGACAATCACCTTCCCGTATGACTTCCCTATCGGAACTACCACGGTAACGGTTATCGCCACCGATGAATCAAACAATAGCAGCACTTGTTCATTTGATGTCAAAGTAGAAGACAAAGAAGCGCCATATATTACCTGCATTCTCAGCCCGGATCCCATTATTCTGTTTGAGCTGGAAACACATTATATTGTAGATGGAACCGAGTTTGATCCTACTACATATTCGGATAATTGCTCTGGAGTAACTATAAGCTACAACATTAACAATGACCAGATAACCGGAGATGGTTCACTGGCAGGCAAGTCTCTTCCTGTCGGGGAACATACTATTGTCTGGACTGCTGAAGATGCTTCGGGCAATACCGCAACATGCAGCTTTAACCTGACCATTTTCGAAGGTGACTGCGTGGATCTGAGTGGTGTTTGCGGAAATACTTACATCGTTGAGCTATATCCGGTAAAAATTAGGACCCGCACTGTTTACCGCGGATATCTCAATACCCAGGAGATTATTGATGACATGATTATTAATTGTGGCTATACTGCTGAAGATCTCACGATTACATTCTCTCAGACAGTTTTCACCCCTAGTGATTGGGGCGATCAGAACTGGGAAACCATTACAGTGGAAGATCCATCAGGGCAGATATTGACCTGTGAGTTCAGGGTGATCGTCAGGTATCCTTTGAAAAGCGGTGACATTTATGCCATCGGTGCCGGTCAGCCCGGATACGATGACCTGGGTATTGATGTACAGGTATTCCCCAATCCGACCACAGGAAAACTGAAGGTGGAAATCTGGAATCTGAACGACCCGCGGGTTACCGCCGTGGTTTACAATATAAACGGTGCAGTAGTTATGCATAAAGAAATCAGCACCACAGGCCAGGTCGACATTGACCTGACAGGTAAAGTGAGTGGATTGTACCTGTTGCGCCTCGTTGCTGACAACAGAGAGTTCTTACATAAGATTATGCTGGAAACCAGGTAATCTGATTTTTAAAGGAGGTAAATTTCAATGAGGCTGAATCTGAAAGGGTTCAGCCTTTTTTTTGTTAAAAAAAAAGTGTTAAAAAATTTTTTTTATTGTAAAATAGTTATTTACTTGCATGCGGATTTTCAACGCTTTAAGATGATTTACAAAATTGCACCAAGAAGACCTAAAAAACTTCTAAGGGCTTAATAAATATCGAAATTTACCCATTAAAAATTGCAAAACATGAGAAAAACTTTACCTCTCTTTACAAAAGGGCTATTGCTATTGATGCTCACTATCGGAACATCCGTAATATTTGCCCAGATCCCTTGCCCAACTGGTAACTGCGCTGATTTAAACAACCCGGGATCAGCCAATTTTTACTTCTCTGACAT
>CAYMXK010000500.1:0-3348 GCA_964393915.1 uncultured Prolixibacteraceae bacterium | reverse complement strand
TCCAGCCCTTTTTCACTACCAAACCCACCGGACAGGGAACAGGGTTGGGGCTTTCACTGGCCTATGATATTGTGAAGGCACATGGAGGGGGGATCAGGGTTGAATCTGAGGACGGAGAAGGTTCAGTGTTTCTCATTCATCTACCATATTCTTAAATCATGATAATCAATTAATCAGATAAATCATGTTTAAGACATTTTACGATATTGTGAAAGCACGCGGGTACACGATAATAGTTACCTCACTTGAAAAAAAGGGGACGAAGTTTATAATTTATTTGCCACTAAACTCACCAAATTATGAAACATCTGACATTAACAATCCTTCTTGCATTATTCGCAAGCACCGGTTTTACCCAGCCGAAAAAAATAGCCTTTGAACAATACAACGTTGCTGAAGGACTTCCGGAGGAAACTGTGAGTAGTTTAATTCAGGATGATAAAGGTTTTATGTGGGCCACTACTCAAAACGGACTGGTAAAATATGACGGGTACCAGTTTAAGGTGTATCAGTATTCATCGGATACCAGTCAATCCGCACAGCTTCAAATCAAAAATTTGTTTGGAGGCCTCTTAAAAGCAAATGACGGAAAAATATGGATGGGTGGGGGTGGTTTTACTGACGGAGGAACAATTGCATCCTTTGATCCGGCTTCGGAGCAATTCCGGCACTATTACCTTCCTGGCTTTATTCATGGCAGCAAGAGTGGAACCAGTTATGTAATCTATGAAGATACCCTGAAGAATATGTGGTTTGGAAATTTAACAGATTTCACCGGCATTGCACCGGTTGCTTATTTAGGCAGGATTAATCAGTCAGATGGTAGTTTAAAAATTTACCCTGATCCGGTGATGCTTGAAACCATCATTCTTCCCATTATTAAAAACATTGAAGCATCCGCTGGATCTGTTTGGATGCTGGATATTCAAAGCAATTTGAAAAAATGGAATCCGGAAACCGACCTCTTTGAGACCGTCGTTACCAGGGGATCAACCCTCAATGCCAATGGAAAACCGGACACCCTGCGGTGGCTTATAAAAGGCAGGAACAACCGCCTTTTCCTTTCTGGCGAGCATACGCTCTTTGTATATGACACTCAAAAACAGCAGGTCTTAAAAAGCTATGCAAGTTCAGCGGACAATGAACCGGGAACCGTTACCGGAAACATTATGGCTGCCGCGGAAGACGCAATGGGGTATTACTGGCTGATGCACAACGGTGGAATTATTACGCGCATTCAACCGGATTCGGACAATATCCAAACGTATGTCTATGGAAAAGGGAAACTGGCATTTCCGGGAGCAACTGAACACATCACAGGTGTATTTTTCCTGATCCATCATGGCAAAGATGGGCTATGGTTTCAAGCAATCGAAAATTCAACCGGTAGTATATCTTTTTTGTACTTCGATTTTGCCACGCAAAACTTCCGTTATTTTAATAACGATTTCAATGTCGCAGGAAATGAATTACCTTCCCGGTTCTTCAATTTCATGGAGGATCGCACAGGGCTTTTATGGTTGTACACCCGGCCGGGAATGTACAAACAGTCACCAAAGAAAAGGCAGATGGAACTTTATCGTCACAATTCAAATGATTCTGGCAGTCTGCCATCAGATACCATCAACTGTTTGTTTGAAGACAGTAAAAACAGGTTATGGATTGGCACCCCAAGAGGGCTGGCCGTATATCAACAAGAATCAGATAACTTTCGGCATTTCAGGCATGACCCTGCAAAAGCAACTACCATCAGCCACAACAACATCACGGCAATAGAGGAAGATGCAGATGGGAAAATTTGGGTGGGTACCGAAAACGGATTGAACCAGTGGCAGGAAACAACCGGAACTTTCAATCGTTTTTTCTTTACCCCGAAAGAAAGAAATTACTGTTTACTCCTTTTTTCTGATAATCAACAGCGACTTTGGATTTCTGTGAGAAATAAGGGAGTGTTTGTGCTGGACCAAACTACCGGCAAAATACGTAAAAGCTATATGCCCGATAACAGCAACCCTGCTGCAATTACCACAACAGAGATAAGTACTATTTATCAGGACTACAAAGGAAATATGTGGCTTGGAACCGCTGTCACAACAATGGGTTCATGTGGTTTGTTCAGGTTGAACGAGGCTGAAGATGGATTTTTTCATTATCTGCCCAACCCTTTGGATAGCAGCTCCATCAGCAACAGACGAACTTTTTTTGTTGCAGAAGACGGAAAAAAACGATTATGGATAGGTACAGATAGTGGATTAAACCTGTATGACCCGGATAAAGACTGCTTCACCGTATATCATGACAATAAGATAAGTTCTATTACAGGCTTTTGTGTTGACAAGAAAGGAGAACCCTGGTTTGGCATTTATTCAGGCGGAGGCCTGGTATCTGTCGACGCAGATAATAAAACCATCGCTGCTTATGACGAAACCAAAGGCTTGTTGCACAATGACATGACCTTATCACAGAGTAGCCGGATTGTCAGTGATGAATTTGGCAGGTTCTGGTTGCCCACGCAAAGAGGGCTATCGGTTTTCGATCCTGAAAGCAAATCGTTTGTTTCCTACCTGGAAGAAGACGGATTTCAGCCATATTGCAGAAGATACAATTCACTTAAAACCAGCAATGGTGATATCTGGATCGGGGGCAGGCAAGGCCTTAACCGTATTGTGCCTGCCGACCTGCTAAAAATAGATACCACCCTTCCTTCAATTGTTATTACACAGGCTACCATCAATAACTCTGAGTATTCCATTCCTGACGGAAAAATATTTAAAAAATCTGTGGCATATACCGATGGCTTTGAACTAAAGCATTGGCAGAAAGATATCAGCTTTGAATTTGTGGCATTGCATTTTCTCAGACCGGAAGACAACCTATACAGCTGGAAGCTGGAAAACTATGACAAGGAATGGTCTGCTCCTTCCAAAGAAAGAAGAGCCTCTTATACCAACCTGTCGCCCGGCGATTATGTTTTCCGGGTAAAAGCATCCAATGCCGATGGAGTTTGGAATGAGGAAGGTGTGTCAGTAGCAATGACCATTCTGCCTCCCTGGTGGCTCACCTGGTGGGCCTATGCAGGGTATGTATTGCTGTTTCTTTTTGCCTTGCGCAGTTACAGCCTCTGGAGATTAAGAAATTTACGCGTGGAAAAAGAACATCTTCAGCAAAAAGTGGAAGAACGAACCTGCGAGCTTAAGCAATCATTGGAGGAAATAAAATCCACCCAATCCCAGCTCATTGCTTCCGAAAAGCTGGCCTCGCTGGGAGCGCTTACTGCCGGCATTGCCCATGAAATTCAGAACCCGCTTAACTTTGTGAACAACTTCAGTGAAGTCAGCAACGAACTCA
>CAYMXK010000499.1:0-3356 GCA_964393915.1 uncultured Prolixibacteraceae bacterium | reverse complement strand
AAACATCAGCGTATATTTAATCCAGATTCGAATCATCGGTTCCCATTTTTTCCAGTGCCTCAATCTCAATGCGCTGTTTGTTGTCAATTATCTCAACAAATGCGAGCGATTTAAAATCTACAGATAGCCTGACCCTGATATTATAGAAGTTGTCTCCCCCCTCATTATTGAAGCTCTCAACTATTCCCAGCATCAATCCTTCAGGAAAGATGGAAGAAAAGCCACTGGTAATAATGGTATCCCCTGTTTCAATTTCCACATGAAAGGGTATTTCGTTGAGCAGGGCATACTTATAGTCCCTGCCATCCCAGGATAGCGAACCAAAATAATCGTTCCGCTTAAGCTTTGCCGACACATTCCACCTTAAGTTCAGCAAAGAAATAACAGTCGAAAAGGAGTTGGAGACATTGAATACGACGCCAACAACACCATCTGTAGTGGCAACGCCCATATCCGGCCTCACGCCGTCTGCCGATCCTTTGCTCAGGGTCAGGTAGTTGTGTTGCCTGTGTACGGAATTATTAATTACCCTGGCCGGGATAAAACTGAAACTATGTTCAGGCTGACTTTGCAGAAAAAAAGTGGAATCCTGACGCATACTATCTGCCGGATGGTCAAAAACCAACTGGCGTAACCGGGCATTTTCGTCTGCCAGCTCGCGGTTAACGGAAGATAGCCTGAAATAGCTTACAACAGCATTGTACCTTGTGTAGATATTTCCTGAAATATGGTTGGATGAATTCATAAAAGTAGCCCTTTGAAAGTTATTCCGGGTAAACACAAAAATAAAAGCAATAACCTCCAAAACAATGAACAGTATTACCACATGATGCCTGTAAAAATACCTGAATAGGCTCCACATAATCAGGAATTACTCCAATTAACGAATAAGGAATGAAAATTTATCTACATTCTTGAGTGCAATCCCCGTGCCGCGCACAACCGCCCTCAGCGGATCTTCCGCGATATGGAAAGGGATGCCCAGCTTGTCACTGAGACGCTTGTCGAGGCCACGCAACAATGCGCCGCCGCCAGCCAGCCATATCCCGTTCTTAACGATATCTGAATACAGCTCCGGTGGGGTTTGCTCAAGCGCACTTAAAATCGCCATGTCAATCTTCGACAATGACTTTTCGAGGCAATGGGCAATTTCCTTGTAAGATACCGGAACCTCAATAGGAAGTGACGTCATCTGGTTCGGCCCCTGAACAACAAAGTCCCTGGGGGGGCTATCAAGTGTCGTCAATGCCGAACCTACCTGGATTTTGATCTCCTCGGCGGTACGCTCCCCAATTTTAATGTTGTGCTGGTGCCGCATGTACTCCATGATGTCGGCGGTAAGGTCATCTCCGGCAATCCGGATAGACTTGTTGGTAACAATCCCCCCAAGGGAGATAACGGCAATCTCTGTCGTACCACCGCCAATATCCACCACCATGTTCCCTTCAGGAGCCTCTACATCAAGTCCGATACCAATAGCCGCGGCCAATGGCTCGTAAATCATATACACCTCTCGTCCTCCTGCATGTTCAGAGGAGTCGCGAACAGCACGTATTTCAACCTCCGTACTTCCCGAAGGAATACAAATCACCATTTTCAAAGAAGGGGAAAACAGACGGTTCTTGGGATTAATCATTTTAATCATCCCCCTGATCATCTGTTCTGCAGCGTTAAAGTCTGCAATCACTCCATCACGCAAAGGCCTGATGGTTTTCAGGTTGGCATGGGTCTTCCCCTGCATTTGCCGTGCTTTCTCTCCTATAGCTACCAATTTCTCCGTCTTTAGGTCGATGGCAACAATCGAAGGTTCATCAACGACAATCTTATCATTATGGATAATTATTGTATTGGCAGTGCCAAGGTCAATTGCTATTTCCTGTGTGAAAAATGAAAACAATCCCATTATTCGTTATTTGTTTAAAATTTCAATCATTTAATTAATGGCGAAAATGCCTTCTGCCAGTAAACACCATGGCGATACCAAACTCGTTACAGGCGTCGGTCACTTCCTGGTCACGGATACTTCCACCGGGTTCTACGATGTATTTCACCCCAAACTCGTTGGCAGCTTCAATACTGTCGCGGAAAGGGAAAAAAGCATCAGAAATAAGTACCGAATCATCCATCTTCAGATCCGGCTTTAGATTAAACCTTGGTATCGTCAATTGCCTGAGACTGTCGAGCCTGTTGGGTTGCCCCATCCCGGCACCAGTAAGCCAGAAGGACCCATCCGGATTTTGCGTTACCATTGCAATTGCGTTACTCTTTAAATGCTTGCAGGCCATTACTCCAAACCTTGCAAGATTCATTTTGCTGTCATCAAAAACAGCCCGGGTTACATTCCTGAATTCCGTGTCGCCTCCGTCGTCTTCGTCCTGGATTAATAACCCTCCGCTTACCGAACGGATTATTTTCTCATTTGTTGCCGATGGCCTTACAGGCGTAACCAATAATCGAAGATTTTTCTTCTTTCCGAATATTCCGAGGGCCTCGGGTGTAAATTCAGGAGCAATGATGATTTCCACAAATTTCTTGTCAAACCATTCGGCAATCTGGTGGTCAACCGTGCCCGTAAAACAGATGATCCCTCCGAATGCCGAAACCGGGTCACCCGCCCACGCGAGTTCCAGTGCCTGCATAATATCTCCGGCAACAGCCAGTCCGCAGGGGTTAAGGTGCTTTACCACGGCAACCGCCTGTTTATTTTCAAGATGGGTTACACTGTGAAATGCATCACTGGCAGATTTCCAGGCAGCATCGGCATCGAGCATGTTGTTATATGACAACTCCTTGCCTTGCAAGACTTTTGCTCCGGAAAGGGTAATCTCTGAGTTGGTGTTCTGATACCTGAAAAAGCTGGCAGCCTGGTGGGGATTTTCTCCATACCTCAGGGTTTGTCCGTTGTTCAAACTTATTCGTTTAGCTTCCTCATTGCCGGCATTGAACCACGAGAAAATGGCAGAATCATAGTGGGAAGATACAGCAAAAGCCTTCATTGCAAACCACTTACGCTCTTCTATTGTAGTCTCCCCATTACGGCTTTCCAATATGTCCAGTAAAGGTAAATATTCATTCTGCGACGGTATAATGACTACGTCCTTAAAATTTTTTGCCGCAGCCCTGATCAGGGAGATTCCACCAATATCAATTTTCTCGATTATGTCCTGTTCTGCAGCACCCGATTCCAGCGTCGCTTCAAAGGGGTAAAGGTCAACAATAACCAGATCAATTTCCGGTATATTGTAAGCAGCCAGTTGCTGCAGGTCACCTTCATTCCCGCGGCGCCCGAGGATTCCCCCGAAAACTCCGGGATGAAGCGTTTTTACCCGTCCTCCGAGAATCGAAGGGTATCCGGT
>CAYMXK010000498.1:1648-3361 GCA_964393915.1 uncultured Prolixibacteraceae bacterium | reverse complement strand
ATTCCCACATTGATACAGTAAAGCCGGCAAAAGGCTGGACATGCGATCCTTTTTTTCCAACGCAACAGGGAGATCGCATCACCGGATTGGGCAGCAATGATGCAGGAGGTCCGCTGGTGTCGTTGCTGGCAACTTTCGTACATTTTTACAGCCGGTCTGATTTATCCTGGAATTTTGTTTTTGCAGCCAGTGCCGAAGAGGAAACCTCAGGAGCCAACGGATTTGAACTGATAAAAACCGAACTTCCTGAAATATCATTTGCAGTTGTCGGCGAGCCTACACGGATGCAGGTTGCCATAGCAGAAAAGGGATTACTGGTGCTGGATGGCACAGCGTATGGCAGATCTGGCCATGCTGCCAGGAATGAGGGTGAAAACGCTATATATAAGGCTCTTGATGACATACAAACACTCCGGAATTTTTCATTTGAAAAGATTTCTGACGTACTTGGGGCAGTCAAGATAACTGTAACACAAATAGAGGCAGGAAGCCAGCACAATGTAGTTCCTGATGTCTGTAAATTCGTTGTGGACGTTAGAACCAATGAATTGTATTCCAATCAGCAAGCCTTTGAAACCCTTTCCCGTCTGGTTTCATCGGAATTGAAGCCTCGTTCTTTTCGTTTAAACTCCTCCGGAATACCGAAAAGCCACCCTTTTGCTGTAAAGGCACACGAATCAGGAATCCTTTGTTACGGATCTCCCACCACCTCCGATCAGGCCATTATGCCGTGGCCTTCAGTTAAAATGGGTCCCGGAGATTCCGCCAGGTCCCACACTGCCGATGAATATATTTTAATTCCGGAAATTGAAAACGGAATAAATATCTATATCAATATGCTGGATGGCATAATACTGGTGCCTTAATTTAATATACACTCGATCAACACAGGATTGATGATGCAATTTTTCCTGAAAGCATCAACCGGGGCAATTCATCTCATCTTTTTTTTTATTTTTACAATCCTGATTTTAAAATATGAAACACCCATGAATAACCAATATTCATAAACGAGTAACATTATAATTTTCGTGGGAGTTACATCGAGTACCTTTAAAAACTAACGATTAAAATGAAATGAAAACCATTTTCGGACTAATTGGCATTGTGACCCTGGTCATGGCCTGCCACAGCAAGCCATCCTATTTGGTACAGGATACACAAATCATCTTCCTGCCAGAGGACCGCAGATTAGTGGAAAATAGTCTGGAAAAATTTTCAAGCGATCGAAAAACGGACGCAGGCGAACTTACCCTGAAAGTAGCCACATCGTTTTTAGGAACTCCGTATCTCGCTAATACACTTGAAACCGGGGCAGATGAAAAAATGGTCATAAATCTCAGAGAACTGGACTGTACTACCTTTGCTGAAATTGTCCTGGCTCTTACAATAACCATTCAATCGAAGGAACCCTCTTTCGACAGGTTCGTCAGGGAGCTGGAACAAATACGCTACAGAGATGGTGAAAGAAATGGTTATTTGTCAAGACTTCATTATTTCAGCGATTGGATTTTTAACAACCATCAAAAAAAGGTAATAAAAGATATGTCAAGAGATGTTGCCCACATCCTGTATCCCAATCATGTGAATTTTATGAGCACTCACATGTCAAGCTATAGGGTTCTTAATGAAAATCCTGAATTAAAGGAGGATTTAATAAAACAGGAAAAGCTGATTTCTGAAAGAATGGCCTGGTATATACCAAAGAAAAAT
>CAYMXK010000498.1:0-1548 GCA_964393915.1 uncultured Prolixibacteraceae bacterium | reverse complement strand
TAAACAAAACCAAAAATTAATGTATATGAGGTATTTAATTATTCTATTTTTCATTTTTGTTTCCATGGAATCTGTTACCGCCCAAAAGCAGGACTTCAAAAAAGTCTTTAAGGGAAGGTATATTAAAAAGACGATGAATACTGCTGCTGAATGGCAGCTTGAACATCCGAAGCACAAATTGTATGACTGGACCAACGGTGCATATTATGCAGGAATGTTTGCAGCATGGGAAACCACAGGGTCACGGAAAATTTACCGCGCAATGGTTGATATGGGTGAACAGAACAGCTGGAAGCCAGGTCCGCGCTTGCATCATGCCGACGATCATGTTATTTGCCAGACTTACCTGGATCTGTACCGCATCGAAAAGAAGCAGGAAATGATCACTCCATTCATTCAGACCATGGACGAGTTTATGAAAACCCCTTTTCCCGTTAAAGGAATCCAGAAAATTACCTGGTGGTGGTGCGATGCTTTATTTATGGCTCCTCCCGCCTATGTGAAACTGGGAAATATTCTGAATGACCAGAAGTATCTTGTGTTGAATGATCAATTGTTTGAAGAGTGTTTCGACCTTTTGTACGATAAGGAGGAACACCTTTATGCAAGGGACATCCGATATAAGTGGAACGAGCCCGGGATTGAGACCTTGAAGGAAGCCAACGGTAAAAAGATATTCTGGTCAAGAGGCAATGGATGGGTAATGGGAGGCCTGGTAAGGGTTCTTGAGGAATTGCCGGCAAATTATGAAAAACGTGGATTTTATGAAACAAATTTCAGAGAGATGGCAGCAAAAGTAGCCTCCCTCCAACAGGAGGACGGGCTCTGGCGTGCAAGTCTGCTTGATCCGAATTCTTATCCCGGCGGAGAAGCCAGCGGATCAGGGTTCTTCTGTTATGCTTTGGCATGGGGTGTCAATAATGGCCTTCTCGATCGCAATACATACTTGCCAGTTATAGAGAAAGCCTGGGCAGGACTTAATACCCTTATTCAGCCAGACGGCAGGGTAGGGTGGGTTCAACCCATTGGCGCTGATCCCCGGCAGAATTTTACGGCTGAAAGTTGGGAAGTATACGGAACCGGAGCATTTCTTCTGGCCGGAAGCGAAGTCATCAAACTAAAGCGCTAAACCTTCGTGCCTAAAAAAAAAGAGACTGTTGCGGACAGCAACAGTCTCTTTTTTTTTGTAAAGGTTAATTATTTCTGTACAGGTTTTGCTTTTACTGCCGATATCGGCAAGTTGCCATCAGGAGTATTTGCCTTGCCTGTCAATTTGTCGCCATCAACTTTGAAAAGAACGGGTATGTTTTCATTTTCTATCGTAACCCCGAATTTGAACTGGCCTTCAGTTACCTGCAGGTTTTTTACGGGAATGGAATACCCTTGAATCTTTATCTCGCCCACAACTTTTCCTTCTTTTTCCAGGAAGACCATCTGTCCTTTTTCATACCCTTGCGGGGCGTATTCAACTTTATAATCCCAGGTTCCCAATAACTTGGCAAATTCATTGGCAGATGCATATCCGGAAATTATTGCCAGTACAATCAC
>CAYMXK010000497.1:507-3365 GCA_964393915.1 uncultured Prolixibacteraceae bacterium | reverse complement strand
TAATCAGCCGGACGACAAAAGATTTGCACGTGCGCGGGGCAAATTACCACGAAGCCCATTCTACAGGTCATGTGGATAACCGTCCGCCTTCTACTATGGTGGATTACTCCGGGGCAATCGGGCATGTGCCTTTCCCGGTTGTCGGTCATGAAAGCGGCGCTTACCAGGTTTCTCCCGATTTCAATGAGATCGACAAATTTACAGGTGTAACCCGTGCAAGAAACTATGAGATATTCAGGGAAAGGCTGCAAAATGCCAATATGCTTGACCAGGCCGATGATTTTGTGAAAGCTTCAGGCAAACTGGCTGTAATATGTTATCGGGAAGAGATTGAAGCAGCCCTCAGGACTGCCGATTTCGCGGGATTCCAGTTACTCGACATCCAGGATTTCCCCGGTCAGGGCACCGCTCCGGTAGGGATACTGAATGTATTCATGGAATCAAAGGGCCTCATCACTCCCGAAGAGTGGAACCAGTTCTGCAGCGAAGTGGTACCCTTGCTTAAAATGAAGAAGTATACATGGACCAACGATGAGCATTTTAGCGGAACCATCGAAATTGCCCATTATGGGAAAGCTGATTTTCAGCAGGCCAGCGTCGGATGGAAACTGCAAAACAGCAAAGAAGAAACCCTTGCCGAAGGGAGATTTAATGATACAGACATAGCAAGGGGGGGAGTTGCTGTTATTGGCGAAATTTCATTCCCTTTAAGCCCAATTGAAAGGGCCGAAAAATTTAAAATCGAACTTGAAATTGAAGGTACAAAGTACAAAAACAGCTATGATTTGTGGGTTTATCCCAAACAGGTGGATACAAGCATACCTGATGGTGTATTGGTTTCCAAAAGGCTGGATACCAAAACAGTCGAACACCTAAAAAGCGGGGGCAGGGCGATTATCATTCCTGACCATGAAAAACTCACGCATTGCATTCGCGGGGCTTTTCAAACGGATTACTGGAATTACCCCATGTTCGCCAGAAGTGCGCAAAGGTACGGCATTGAGCCGGCACCCGGCTCCCTTGGGTTCATCTGCGATCCGGCGTCACCGCTTTTCGCCCGTTTCCCCACGGAGTTTCACAGCAACTGGCAATGGTGGCACCTGGTGAAAAACTGCAAACCAATTATTCTTGATGAAACTCCGGCTGATTATAAACCTTTGGTGCAAACCATCGATAATTTTGCCCGGAATCATAAACTGGGAATGATATTCGAAACAAAATACGGCGAGGGCAGCGCCCTGATTTGTGCCATCGACCTGCTGAACCTTCAGGATAAACCGGAGGCCAGACAATTGTATTACAGCATCCTGGACTATGTTGGTTCTGAGAATTTTACACCTCAGAAAGAACTTGCGAAAGACCTTTTACATCAAATTATACCATAACTGAAGTTTGACTATATTTAAGCAATTCATGATGAGATTGAAATTCATATTAATTGCCACTGCTTTCACCATACTGTTTTTACAAAACAGTTGCTTTCAGAAGGAATTGAGTCCAACCCAACCCAATATTATATTTATTTACGCGGACGACCTGGGCGCGGGATTACTGGGCATTAACGGACAGAAAATAATTACGACGCCAAATATCGATAAATTGGCTGATGAAGGAATGCAATTCAGGAACAGCTATGGCAACAGTTATTGCCTGCCTGCCAGGGCAAGTCTGCTTACTGGTTTACACGATTGTCATTCTAATGGCTGGAATTACGTCCCCGGTGGTATATGGATAGAATACAGAGAGGGAAAACATAGTTTTACGGAGGTTGTTGACAGCATTAATAAACTACATGGAAATATTCCGGATGAGGAGGTATTTTTACCACAGTTACTTAAAAATGCCGGATACTATACCGCACAAATCGGAAAACTGGAGTGGGGATTTGCCACTACACCTTACCGGCTTGACCGGCATGGTTGGGATTATCATTTTGGTTACTACGACCATAAGGACTGCCACGGGTTTTATCCGAAATCACTTTTCAGGAATGGCGAAGAAGTTTTTATTGAAGGGAACTATTCCCCGGACAGCAAGACCAAAGGAGATAATTATTCACAGGAGCTGTTTCTCGAAGATATATTGAAATTCATCAGAAACTACTCCAACGACGGACCGTTTTTTTTATATCATCCTTCGCAAATTCCTCACGGGGATATAATGATCCCGCAAATACATCCGGATTATATTGATAATGATAATCTTACGCATACTCAGAAAGAGTATGCCTCAATGGTTAAGATGCTTGATGACCACGTTGGTATTATAATGAAAGAGCTAAAACTGAAGGGTATTGATGACAATACTGTTGTTATTTTCTCGGTGGATAACGGGCATGAGATTTATTACGAACTGAAGCATCAGAAAGTATACGACAGCAGCAAGAGTATTCTCTCCGATAAATTTGATACCGAAAGAGATGGAGATGTTTTTAATGGCAATGGAAATTTATCGGGTAAGAAATTTTCTTTTTGGGAAGGTGGCATAAAAGTACCTTTAATTGTCAGATGGCCCGGTAAAGTTGAACCGGGAAGTGAAACTGAACTTCTTGTGGCAAATTATGACCTTATGCCAACACTGGCTGAAATTGCAAATATTGAAATGCCTCCCGGTAAAGATGGGATCTCCTATTTGTCAACCTTGACAGGCAGATCAGATAAACAAGTTGAACATGACTTTATAATTAACAAAGGATCAGTAAGATACGCTGGTCACAGAGGGGCAGCTCTTATTACCGGGGATGGTTGGAAATTAAGGTATTTTGAAGGAACTGAAACGTATATGCTGCATAATTTAGAAGATGATCCTAAAGAGAATCATGATCTAGCGATGGAATTTCCGGAGAAACTAAAGAAATT
>CAYMXK010000497.1:0-497 GCA_964393915.1 uncultured Prolixibacteraceae bacterium | reverse complement strand
TATAATAGTCCCAGAAGGGACATCAATTATTGATTAATTATTAATTATGATTCCGTATTGATAAGACGAAAAATTATAAAATGCCATCTTGCCACCAAGGCACCAAGGCACCAAGTTACACAAAGAATTAAATATCATTTGGATAACCTTGGTGAACCCTTTGTGCCTTGGTGTCTTGGTGGTAGAAAAGACTTTTCGGAGCAGGCTCGATTTTGGAATTGTGATTAGATATAAAATTATTAATATACAGAGATATGCGATTTATAGTAGTTAGTTTGGTTTTTATTTGCGTAGTGGGAACAAGTTGTCATCGGTCTTATGATGAAAAAACAGAAACCATAGATTTATCGGGTAACTGGAAATTTCAGCTGGATTCTGCCAGTGTGGGTATTCAGGAAAAATGGTTTAATCTGCAGTTCAGTGATTCGGTTTACCTGCCCGGGACAACCGATGAAAACAAAAAGGGGATATTTCTCGACGAGAAGGCCGAAGACCGC
>CAYMXK010000496.1:0-3367 GCA_964393915.1 uncultured Prolixibacteraceae bacterium | reverse complement strand
AACTTATTGCTATATAGACTACAAATAAGATTGTGAACAGGTAAAAGACCCGGCTCCGGCCAGGTGTGGTGTTTGCTTTTTCTGTATTTATCCATCCCGAAACGGCCATAAAAAGAAGGAGGATAGCTGCAATAATGGTGCTGATAAGTGCAACGTTTTCCACCGCAGGTAAATCACCCAATCTTTTCAGAATGATGCTGTAACGGAGCGATTCATGGTAAACGATAACCGGGATCAGGGCAAACACCAGCAGGAAGGCGATCCTGTTTTCCCAGCGCCTGTTTTCTTCCGGGACTTCATTGAGGCGGGCGCTGAAAATAGCATAGGCCATGGAACCTCCTCCGAAGAATCCGATGCTGTATTCCATCACGTTCCACATATTGAAATTAATTTGCAGGACATTACCGGTTACCTGCAGAAAGTTTCCGAAGGCAAAGCCAAATCCTGCACCGAGTCCCGAAATGAGCGCAATCCGGAGCGAAGCGGTGAATTCGTTTCTCGCCATGTACCAGAGCATGGCCAGTGCAGCCCCAAGGCAAACGGCCCAGGCTTCCGACCTGGGTGGGGTCATGAGGATACCCAGTTGCATGACCAAAAATCCATATACTATCAGTCCGCCGGCAACCATCTCCGTAATAAGACGCGGCCAGTTTACCTTTTTTTCTTTTGACGATTCAAGGGTAAGCCCTGTTAGTCCTCCGCCCAGCAATCCATACAGGTTGCCTATCACGAAAAGCATCAGGAGCCCGTAAAAAGCGTTGGGGAAATCGTCGCTGCGGCCATACCCCACAATTTTGCCGTAACTGATCATGCCGCCCATGCCCCAGCCGATGGCAGAGGCCAGCGTGACAGTCAGCACTTTTTTGTACCATCCGGCATGTTGCGATGTCAGCACAAGTGCGAGGGCTCCGATTGCCGCTGCCCAGGCTGCTCCCTGCTCATGCCCGAATTGTCCCCTGATGGCCCATGCTGTTCCCATGGTCATTCCCACTATCAAAATTCCAATTACCCTGTTTTTCATCTCATTAAAGTTGTTAGTTTTTAAAGGTATTCGATGTAACTCCCATGAAAATTACAATGTTACCCGTGTGTGAATTCAGAATATTCATGGTCGTTTCATAATCACTGAGAATTAAATTAGTTATGGTCGTCTGCCCAGCCGGATGTAGAGTGCTTATTGACAGTTATTTGTCCTGCTTATTTTGGATTTTTCATCTCCATCAGCCTGCTGATTCCGTTTTTCTTCTTTTTCAGTATAAATTGATCAAACAGCTTCCCGTCGGCGGTAAAAGCTTTGAAGGTGAGGAGGTTGTTGTCAATGGATATTTCATGGTACAGTTGGATGTCTGATCCTTTTACTTTCATCCATTCCTTGTCGCCAACCTCATACATTTTGGGCCCGCTAACCGATACAACATATACTATGGGATTTTTTACCGCCGGATCATCGCTGGACTGTCCCCTGCCGTATGAGTGATCATGTCCTGAAAGCACCATGTCAACCCCGTGCTTTTCAATAATGGGTTGAAAAGCCTGTCTGATGTGGGCGTTGTCCCTCGATTCCTTGGGGGAATAGAAGGGCAGGTGAGTGGTGAGGATGATCCATTCTCTGGTATTCATCGTTAAAATCGAATCCAGCCATGCTTTTTGCTTCTCGAGGGCTGTTCCTGACGCGTTCCGCAATTCCGAATCGGCTGCAGAATCAATGGAGATGAGTTTCAGGTTTTTATAGTCAATAAAATAGCAGGTGTGTTTCAATCCTTCCGGTCCGTTGTCAGGCAGGTTAAACTGGTATTTCCAGTGTGAATCAAGCACCTGGTTGCGATAATCATGGTTGCCGGGGGTCATTAGCTGGGGTATGGTGGCATAAATGAACGATCCGGCTTCGAACCACTCCTGCCACTCCGTTTCCCTGCCTGCCCTGTTGATGAGGTCTCCTGCGTAAAGCATAAATGCACTTCCGGGGTTATGCCGGTAGGCGCTGCGCAGAACCCTCGACCACTGCGACCTGATGTCGTTTTGAGGATCGCCGAGGTAAGTAAAGGAGAATTTATTATTCCTGTTGCCGTCGATGCTGAATTCGAACCACTCGCTCCAGAAGTTTCCCGAGCCTACCCGATACATGTATTTGGTTCCGGGATTCAGATTTTGTAACAGACAAGTATGCTGCATGGCACTGATGGTGGGTTCATCGGGGTATTCATACCTGACAGGGGTCGATTTTGCCCTGATTACCCTTGAAAGTGTTTTGTCGACCGGACCTGCCGGGGAGGGTTGCAGCTCAAGGATTCCCTCCGTGGTTTGGTCATCTGTTCGCCAGGTGATGGATACGGATCTTTCAGCATCACTTCCGGGGTTCATTATGATCCGGTCGGGGTAGGATGTAGGCTGGTAATTCTGGGCTGCAGCGAATTGAAAGGCCAGTAAAAATAACCCTGAAAAGAAGAAAATCCTGAGGATGTTTATTTTTCTCATCTCATTCTTATTATTGTTAGTTTTCAATGTAACTCCCATGAGAATTACAATGAGACTATGTGTGAATTCAGATTATTCATGGTCGTTTCATATTATTTAAATTCAAAGTTACTGATGTTTATTCCATTTTTTGCAATATTGTCAAGAGCCAGTTAATCAATCAACTGATGGTGGAGTGCCATGTAATAAGGCAAGAGGAAGAAAGTGCCTTCGCTCTCGCTGCTTCCTCCGCCCCCTTCGGTAAGGGTCAGTGAAAAACCATCCCTGTCTTGTCTGATGTGCCCTCTTTCATCAATGGGCAGCGCAAAACCGCCCACTTTCCAGCCTACGTCCGGCGATTGTCCGGGAGTGGGGTCTATTTCAATGTCTAACCGGTGTGTGTTGTCCATCGAATAGCCAATCAGATCAGTCGGTAAAAGCCTCAGCGTTTGCATGATTCCGCTTTTCAGGTCGGGCAGTTGATTTAATTCGCCGACCGCTTTTTGGGTGAAACTTCCGGCAATGGGAAATATTTTATCAGAGTTGAAGAATCCCTGGCTGGAGAGTTCGTTAAACCGGTTGGCCAGGGCAAGATAGATGGCATCCCAGAAGGCGTTTTGCTGCTTGCTGATGTGTAACCAGGAGTTCTCCAGAGATATCCGGTACATGATCATTAACTCCGGATCGGTCTCATAATTCATCAGGCCATACATGCTCATCAGGCAGAGGTTATTGTCCCAGGGAACCACATTCGACGGCGGAAAAAACTCCTTGCCATGCATGGCGTTGATGTGGTAGTGGTGTTTGTCACGGAGCATCGCAGCAACTCCGGCATATTTCTGATCGCCTGTGACGTGGGTGGCCACATTGAGAAAGGAGAGCATCATCAGTGAATTCAAACCTCGCTGGTCCC
>CAYMXK010000495.1:0-3368 GCA_964393915.1 uncultured Prolixibacteraceae bacterium | reverse complement strand
GATAAACCCAACATCGTTTTTATCCTCACCGATGACCTTGGATGGAAGGACCTGGCTTGCTACGGCAACCCGCATACCGAAACCCCGGTGCTTGATTCACTCGCCAGAAGCGGCATCCTATTTACGGATTCCTATGCGGCATGCCCGGTTTGTTCACCCACCCGTGCCTCGATCATGACCGGCAAATACCCGGCCCGACTTCAGCTCACCAATTTCCTGGTAGGCAACCGCACCGATCCCGAATCACCGGTGCTGCCGCCTCCCAACTGGAAAACATACCTTGGAGCCCAGGAAATCACCGTTGCCGAACTACTCAAAGAGGAAGGCTACACCACCTCTATGATCGGCAAATGGCACCTGGGTGGTAATGATTCCATTTCTCCCTGGAACCAGGGGTTCGACCATACCAGGATGATTGGCAAAAACGGCCTTGATTTTTACAATTACTCGATCTATCTCGATTCTTATCAGAATGAATTCACCGACAACGGCACCGAATACCTCACCGATAAACTGACGGACTATGGAGTGGAGTTTATAGAGAAAAACAGCAAAAATCCATTTTTCCTCTACCTGTCCTATTCGGCACCGCATGTATTTATTGTCCCCCGGGGCGATAAACTGCGGAAATACTTTTTTAAATATGGCAAAAGCGAGGAAAAGTTCAATCCCTATTATTCGGCAATGGTCGAAAGCATCGACGACGGCGTGGGCGCTATCATGAACGCTCTCCGGCGTGAAGGACTGGCAGAGAATACCATAGTGGTATTCACCTCCGACAATGGCGGACTGGGACTCGACGAACTGGGGCCAATACCCACCAGTATGGAACCGCTCCGGAAGTGGAAAGGACACATCTATGAAGGAGGCATAAGGGTGCCCGTCATTGTTTCGTGGCCGGGGAAGATAACCCCTGGCAGTGTCAGCAGCCACTATTTCAGCAGCACCGACTGGCTGCCCACTTTCTGTGAAATTACCGGCATCAGTGACCTCCCTGAAGATGTGGACGGGGTCAGCATTTTGCCACTGCTAATGAATAACAAAAATGCAGGCTCAAACCAGAGGCCCCTCTACTGGCACTATCCCCATTTCTCCAACCAGATGGGAAGGCCTGCGGGAGCTGTAAGGCTGGGCGACTACAAACTCGTGGAACTATACGAAACAGGAAAACTGGAGCTGTACAATCTCAAAGATGACATTTCCGAAGCCAATGACCTTTCGGGAAAAATGAAGGATAAAACCACCGAAATGCACCGGATGCTGATCAACTGGAGAGAAAGCACAGGGGCGCAAATGCCCGTTCCAAATCCGGCGTACAAAGGCAGCCGGCAATAGCAGGAACAAAATTCCGGAATGCTGATTAAAGGCATCAGTCAATTATTAAAGATAACAACCGGAAAAAGCAAGCCCGTTTGTCAGATTAAATATATATTCGTGGATTCTTGACGCTATCAATAAAAACAATCAACAACCTGAAAATTATAACTCTGATGAAGAATTCAGCAAAGATCATCTCCGGATTGCTGATGGCCGCCGCAGCAACAGGCATATCCGGCTGTCAGCAGGGAGAAAAAGCCCTGACGCCTCGCCCCAATATCCTGTTCTGCATTTCCGACGACCAGTCGTTTCCGCATGCCGGGGCATATGGGTGCACGTGGGTAAATACTCCGGCCTTCGACAGGGTTGCCCGCGAAGGGATCCTGTTTACGAATGCCTACACGCCCAATGCCAAATGCGCCCCATCAAGGTCAAGTATCCTCACAGGCCGCAATCCATGGCAACTCGAAGAGGCCGCCAACCATGTCCCGTTTTTCCCGGCCAAATTCAAAACCTACAAGGAGGCACTTCAGGAAAACGGGTACTTCACTGGTTTTACAGGCAAGGGTTGGGCACCCGGAAATCCCGGAGAGATCAATGGCAAACGCCGGCAACTGACGGGCCCCGCCTTCCAGGAGCATAAACTCACTCCACCGGCCAGGTTTATTTCCAATAACGACTATGCCGCCAATTTCGAGGCATTTCTTGATGCCAATACCAGCGGAGATCCTTTCTGCTTCTGGTACGGATCGACCGAGCCGCACCGGGCTTATGAATACGGAGTTGGGGTTAACAAGGGGGGCAAATCTTTGAGCGACATCAGCAAGGTATTTGGCTTCTGGCCCGATAACGATACCGTCCGAAACGATATGCTCGATTATGCCTATGAAATAGAATACTTCGACAACCACCTTGAGCGGATGCTGCAAATTCTGGAAGCACGCGGAATGCTGGAGAACACGATTGTAGTGGTTACCTCAGACAACGGCATGCCTTTCCCCAGGGTAAAAGGAAATTCCTATAAATTGTCGAACCACCTGCCGCTGGCTGTTATGTGGCCAAAGGGCATAAAAAAACCCGGAAGAGTGGTAGATGGTTTTATCAGCTTTATTGATTTTGCCCCGACCTTTATCGAGCTGGCCGGACTATCGGCAGAGCAAGCCGGAATGCAGCCCTTCGGTGGCAAAAGCATCCTGCCCATTCTAAAAAACCAGAAAAATGAAAACGGCCGGGAATTCATGATGCTGGGAAGGGAACGCACTGACCTTGGAAGACCTGGTGATGCAGGCTATCCCATCCGGGGCATTGTAAAGGATGATTACCTCTATCTGAAAAACTATGAACCCAGCCGCTGGCCCGCGGGTAACCCCGAAACAGGTTACATGGATTGCGACGGCTCCCCAACAAAAACATTTATTCTGAACGAAAGGCGCATTAATGGCACAAGTCGCCTGTGGAACCTGAATTTCGGGAAACGGCCCGGTGAGGAATTGTACAACATTAAGGACGATCCCGACTGTATCCATAACCTCGCAGGTGACCTTAAATACGTCACCCGGCTTGCAGAAATGAGCCAAAAAATGGAAGAGGAACTGAAGAAAGAGAATGACCCGCGGATGTTCGGACAGGGACACCTTTTCGATGGATACCCCTATTCTGAACCCGAAAGGATAAGGTTTTACGAGCGGTTTATGGCCGGTGAACCCATGACGGCTGGGTGGATTGAAAAAACCGATATTGAAAGTGAACCCATTCAGGAGTGATTGCAATACCTCATAGTAAAGAATGGAGTGCCGTAGCAATTATAAATCACCATGTAAATTACCATGCTAAAAACGATTTTACTTATCCTGGCAGCATATTGTCCCTGCCTTATCCAGCCGGCCATCTCCCAGGAACAGTGGTTCCCGCTGAATACTTCCCAATCACCGGGGGAGGTGGAGTTCGACATGACGGATTGGCTGCACAAGCCGGCAGGAAAACATGGGTTTGTGCATATAGACAATGACCGGTTTGTTTTCGAGGATGGGACACCTGTGAAGTTTTGGGGA
>CAYMXK010000494.1:1570-3373 GCA_964393915.1 uncultured Prolixibacteraceae bacterium | reverse complement strand
GAATGATGAAGAGTTACCATATGACACCTGACCAGTTCAGGGAGGAAGGAAAGAAATTGATCGACTGGATAGCAGATTATTATGAGAATATTGAAAGCTATCCCGTTCTTTCACAGGTTCAACCGGGAGATATTATTAACCAGCTTCCGGGAAGTGCACCTCTGCAGGGAGAGGAATTCGGGCAGATTTTCAGTGATGTTGACAAAATAATAATGCCCGGAATAACCCATTGGCAATCGCCCAATTTCTTTGCCTATTTTCCATCCAATGCATCATTTCCTTCAATAATGGGAGATCTTTTGTCGTCGGGACTGGGCGTACAGGGAATGATCTGGGCAACCAGTCCGGCAGCCACAGAACTTGAAACGCGGGTTTTGGACTGGCTGGCCGAGGTCATGCAGCTTCCCCAATCCTTCAGGTCATCTTCAACAGGCGGGGGCGTAATTCAGGATACTGCATCGTCGGCCGCACTTACAGCAGTTATTGCCGCACGCGAAAGGGCTTCCGGCTACATCACCAACAGACAGGGAAATATGGGTAAAATGACTGCCTATGTATCTTCCCAAACCCATTCATCCCTTGAAAAAGCAATGAAAATTGCAGGCATCGGTTATGAAAATATCCGTTTGATAGAGGTCGACGATTATTTTGCCATGGATCCGGTTAAACTGCAGCAAAAAATCGGGGAAGACCGGATGGCGGGATATCATCCTTTCTTTGTTTGCGGATCGATAGGGACTACTTCTTCGAATGCCATGGATCCCATCAGGGCGATCGGCGAAATATGCAGGGATGAAAACTGCTGGTTCCATATAGATGCAGCGATGTCAGGGTCAGCCCTTATCTGTCCCGAATTCCGGTACCTGGCCGATGGGATGGAACTGGCCGATAGTTTCAGCTTCAATCCACACAAATGGTTGTTTACCAATTTCGATTGCGACTGTTTTTGGGTGGCCGACCGGAAACACCTTATCAATACCTTTTCCATTTTACCTGAATACCTCCGCAACAAGGCAACAGAATCAGGTGCCGTAATTGATTACCGCGACTGGCACATACAACTGGGGAGGAGGTTCAGATCGCTCAAGTTGTGGTTCGTCATCAGGCATTACGGGGTAGAAGGCCTGCAACATCATATAAGGCAGCATGTTGCGCTTGCTCAGGATTTTGCCACCTGGGTCGGGTCACAGCCTGAATTTGAGCTAGTATTGTCCCCCCCTCTTAACCTTGTTTGTTTCAGGATGAAGGGTACCGATGAGCAAAATCTTGCCTTAATGAACAGGATCAACCTTTCAGGGGAGATCTATTTTACACATACCAAACTTAATGATCAGATCGTTCTGAGACTGAGCGTCGGCCAGACCAATACTGATGAAAGGCACCTTTCAAAAGTGAAGAGGCTCCTTCTTAAGGAGTCTGAAAATGAGTAAATTCAGTCATTGTCTGTAAAATAAAAGTTATTTGTACTTTTTTAAAAAATATTGCTATTTTTAGCATCAAATTAAATACAGATTAAATGAAAAAATATGCCAGTCTTGAGGTTTGGTTTGCCACAGGCAGCCAGCATCTTTATGGAGAACATACTCTTCAGCAGGTGGACAAAGATTCAATGGCGATCACACAAGGACTTAATAACAGCGATAAAATTCCCGTTAAGGTGGTTTTCAAGCCGGTATTAACCTCTGCAGATGCCATAACCCGTTTTTGCATTGATGCCAACTCAACAGATAATTGTATCGGTGTAATTACCTGGATGCATACTTTTTCACCGGCAAAAATGTGGATTGCCGGGCTCCAGCTACT
>CAYMXK010000494.1:0-1470 GCA_964393915.1 uncultured Prolixibacteraceae bacterium | reverse complement strand
GCACGTTTTGGCGATAACATGCGTGAGGTTGCTGTAACCGAGGGTGATAAGGTGGAGGCCCAGATACGCTTTGGATATACCGTGAGCGGATACGGGACCGGTGATCTGGTGAAGGCAATCAAGGAGGTGCAGGAGTCGGACGTTGCCCAGCTTGTTGAAGAATATATTACCACCTATGATGTTGCGAAAGCAGGTTTGCCCGGAGGTGAATTCCATCCCAATGTGCGGGTGCAGGCCCGTTATGAGCTTGGTATGAAAGCATTTCTCCAGCAGGGAGGTTTTACTGCCTTTACCACTACCTTCGAAGATTTGCATGGCCTCGAGCAATTGCCCGGACTGGCAGTTCAGCGGCTTATGGCTCAGGGGTACGGATTTGGGGCCGAAGGCGACTGGAAACATGCTGCCCTGGTTCGTGCACTGAAAGTGATGGGACAAGGACTTCCCGGAGGGACCTCCTTCATGGAAGATTATACCTATCACCTCGATCCGGCAGGGATGAAAGTATTGGGGGCGCATATGCTGGAGATCTGTCCATCGATCTCCACGACCAAACCAAAACTCGAGGTGCATCCTTTGGGGATTGGCGGAAAGGCTGATCCTGCCAGGCTGGTCTTCGGAGTGCCGGATGGTCCCGGTGTAAATGCCTCAATTATTGATATGGGCAACCGCTTCAGGATGATTGTAAATCCCGTGGATGTGGTTTCGCCCGATGCTGATTTCCCCAAACTGCCTGTTGCCAGGGCTATGTGGAAACCAAAACCCAACCTTCAAATTGGGGCAGCAGCCTGGATTCTGGCCGGGGGCGCCCATCACACGGCATTCAGCATGTCAGTCAATAAGGAATACCTTGAAGATTTTGCAGAAATGGCGGATATCGAATTCCTGCTGATTGATGATAACACCACGATAACCGATTTTAAGAAGGAGCTTCGCTGGAACGAAGTCTATTATATGTTGTCGAACGGATTAAAATAAATAATGAAGGCGCTGAGAGGCGCCTTTTTTATTGATGAATCATTGCCTGCAGCTCTTCATTTACTTCTTCGAGCAATCTTTTTTCATAAAATTTCCCGTGAGAAAAGTTGATAAATTTCAGGACTTTAAAGGCATTAAACAGGTGAAAAAAACGTTCGGTGAAGATTTCCACGCTGCTGCAATTGGCACTTAGGTTTTCGAGACGGGAATAAAATCCGTCGGATTCAAGAAAAGCTGCAATCGGAGGCGGTAATGTTCTTAAAAGAGCCGTGTATTCACCGGAGGTTATTTTGTAAAGGATGTTGTGTGTAGCAAAAAACACCTTCAGGTCAAGAAAGGCCAGGATGTTATAAGTGTATCTCAGGTCGGCAGTGTTCTCCATCCAGTGCATCATGGCCGGACCGGTACCGAAAGGCACCCGGTCGGAGACCCGTGCTGAAGGGTGCACTTCAGTTTGGGTAATTTCTCCCACTTTACCCACTTGTGTGAGGGTTT
>CAYMXK010000493.1:0-3384 GCA_964393915.1 uncultured Prolixibacteraceae bacterium | reverse complement strand
AAGCAGGATCTAAAGCTGACCTGACAGTTATAAAAGTGAAGAACTATACCCATTCCGATATTTATGAGCTGCCTGTATGGCCATCACCCAACCTGCCCAATCACCAGTCGGTCCGATTGTACCCTTCGCTCTGTTTTTTCGAGGCTACTTCGGTTAGCATCGGCCGTGGAACAAGCTTCCCCTTCCAGGTGATAGGTGGTACAATCCCTTCACTGGGGGAATTTCAGTTCACTCCTGTCAACATTCCGGGTGTAGCCGTAAATCCAATCAACATGGGTAAAAAATGCTTTGGATCCGATCTGCGCAATATTGATCCTGTTCCGCCTTTTACTCTTACCTATTTTTTAGATTTCTACCATAAATATCCCAATGAAAAGGAGTTTCTCACCAATGAACGGTGGCTTAATCTGCTGGCCGGGACCGATGCCCTGATAAGAGATATCCGTTCCGGCAAATCAGCAACCGAAATAGAAGCCACCTGGAAGGAAGAAATAGAAGAATACAAGATTTTACGCAGGAAATACCTCCTCTATCCAGATTTCGAATAGTATGAATCCATTACTGGTTTTGTTCATCCTTCTGGGTTACTTTGGACTGCTGATAACCATTTCATTGTTTACCTCGCGTGGCGCAACCACGGCGACCTTTTTTACCGCCAACCGGCGTTCGCCCTGGTACCTGGTGGCCTTTGGCATGGTAGGAGCAACTCTGTCGGGGGTTACTTTTATTTCTGTACCCGGGGAGGTAGGTAATTCAGCTTTTTCCTACCTGCAGTTTGTGCTGGGCAACTTGTTGGGCTACTGGCTGGTGGCTGGCATCCTGCTTCCGGTGTATTACCGGCTCAACCTGATATCTATATACTCTTTTCTGGGACAGCGATTCGGGGAGGTATCACACAAAACCGGCTCGGCCTTTTTTATTATCTCCAAACTGATTGGGGCAGCTTTTCGCCTTTACCTTGTGGCAGGTGTGCTGCAAATCGCATTTTTCGATGCCTACAACATCCCTTTTTATGTAACTGTAGTAGTTAGTATTGCACTAATTTGGGTTTACACCTTCAGGGGAGGTATAAAAACCATTGTGTGGACCGACACACTTCAGACTATTTTCCTCCTCACTGCCGTTGTTCTCACCCTTTTTTCCATTTCAAAATCGATGGGCTGGGGCTTTTTTGAAATGATCAGGCAAATTGATAATGACCCTCTGTCGGAGATCTTCACGTGGGAGTGGAGGTCGGGCAATAACTTTTTTAAACAGTTTTTTGCCGGTATGTTTATTACCCTTGTAATGGTTGGGATGGATCAGGATATGATGCAGAAAAACCTGACCTGCAGGAATCTGAAGGAAGCCCGGAAAAACATGATGGTTTTCAGCCTGGCATTTCTTGCCGCTGTATTTCTCTTTTTATGCCTGGGGGTGCTTTTGTACCAATATGCCAGGATGAATCAGCTGGTATTGCCTTCGGTTTCTGACGATCTTTTTCCTTTGCTGGCATTTAATCACCTCGGACTGCTGGTAGGGGTATCTTTTTTGCTGGGGGTAAGTGCAGCGGCCTATTCCAGTGCTGACTCCGCTCTCACTGCCCTGACTACCACCCTTAATGTGGATTTTCTGCCTTTTGATAAGTATCCGGAGGAGAAAAAAGTAAAGGTCAGAATCGCCTCCCATCTGTTGTTTTCGATCTTTCTGATATTGATTATATTGCTTTTCAGGGCAATAAACAACCAAAGTGTGGTAGTGGCCGTGTTTAAGGTGGCAGGATATACCTACGGTCCCATCCTTGGCCTGTTTCTCTTTGGTTTACTCAGTAAGCGGAGGGTCCGGGACCGCTGGGTACCTGTTGTGGCACTGGCAGCCCCGGCTCTTTCATACATAATATCAATAAATTCTGAAAGGTGGCTGGCAGGTTATTCCTTTGGTTTTGAAATACTCATCTTAAACGGAATGCTAATGATTGCAGGTTTATTTATTATTTCACTAAGAAATTGAATCATTCGTCTCGTTATTTCCGTATATTTGTTAAAAAATGTAAATTAGTGGGCTGGAATCCGGTAATAAAGTAAGACCGGATGCGTTTATTCTAAAAATTACACTCTTTGTTAAAGTATTTTTATCAAATATTGATGGTAGCGCTCGTTTTCGTGGTGGTCATTTCATGCGAAGACGAGAAGTATCTGACTTCTCCGGATGCTCAGCTGCGCTTTTCTGCCGATACCATTATGTTTGATACTGTGTTTTCAACTATTGGCTCCACAACCCGGTTGCTCAAAGTGTTTAATCCTTACCATGAAAAAGTAATGATTTCGAGGATCAGGGTAGGCTCCGGAGAAATGTCCAGTTTCAGACTTAACATCAATGGCCTGGCAAGCAACGAAGCATACGAAGTTGAGATTCCACCCAACGACAGCATTTTTATTTTTGTGGAGGTTACGGTTGATCCCAACGGACAAAATCTTCCAATGGTAGTTAAAGACAGTATAGAATTCACCATCAATTTTAATCAACAAATTATTCAGTTAATTGCCTGGGGGCAGGATTTTCATCTTGTCAGACGCGGTATTTTAAAAACATCTTCCTGGACCAACGATAAACCTTACCTGGTTTATGATTATGCCTATGTTGACTCATTAAATACCCTTACCATTGACCCTGGTGTAAAAGTGCATTTTCATAAAGGCGCCGGGCTTTATGTTCGTGGAACGCTTATTGCCAATGGCACCAAAGACAATCCCATTCTTTTTACTGCCGACAGGCTTGAAGCGGCATACAGCAATGTGCCTGATCAGTGGAACGGGATTTTGCTGTTCTCGGGTAGCAAAAACAACTCCTTCGATTATGTAAATATTCGTAATGCCAATATTGGATTGCAGGTCGGTACCCTGGAGCATGACGGAACTGCTACTGCAAGAATCGCCAATACGAGGATCGAAAATATGGCCTATGCCGGGATTTTTGCTTTAAAGTCAAAGATTATGGCATATAATACCGTTGTGGCCAATTGCGGCTTTTACGCGGCCGCTCTTCTCGTGGGAGGAGAATATGAATTTTATCACAGTACCATTGCCAATTATTGGGGTGGATTTTCTTCCAGGCCACGCAAAACAAGTTCACTGACCATATCCAATCTTGTAAAGTATGCAAAGGCTGATGGATCGGAAACTGTTTATACCGGAGATCTTAAAAAGGCTCACTTTGGAAATTGTATCATTTATGGCAATAATCCTTCTGAACTTGAACTGGGACAGCAACCTGATAACCAGTTCAACTATTATTTTGACCATTGCATTATACAGATTCCGGATACCTTTAATATTACAGACCGCAACCGGTATAACAATATCTGGAAGGGTAAGGATTTCGACCCCAAATTTATGGATCCTTTTA
>CAYMXK010000492.1:0-3390 GCA_964393915.1 uncultured Prolixibacteraceae bacterium | reverse complement strand
TTAACCGCAAGGACGCAAGGGGAAACCGCAATGAACGCAAAGAAATACAGTTAATCTTTAGCGGCCTTTGCGCAGAACTTTGCGTCCTTGCGGTTAAAAGGGCTTATTTTGAGAACCTCAATTTTTTTGTTAATTTATATCGAGTTCTGCCTTTGCCCAAAGGTTGCTGTATGACAGTTCGACCGCTTTTTTCAGGTCTGCAGTTGCCTGTTGTTGCTTTCCTGCACCTTTGTAGCCCAGTCCACGCAAGGTGAATAATTGAGATTTCCGGGTGTTTTCAGCCTCCCGTTCTCCAAATATGACACCATACTCAGTTTGTCCCGAGGTATCTGTGATCTGTCGGTTTCCCGCTTCGATCATCGCTTCAAAAACCTGTCCGGCCATCTCCTTTTCGCCGAGTTTTTCAAAAGCCATCCCTCTGTAATAACCCATGATATCTGTTTCGCGGGCTTCATGACTAATTGCCCGTTTATAATGGGTTTGTGCCTGTTCATGGTCATTCATCAAACCGTAGGCAAGTCCGATGTAATAGCTGACCTGAATATCCCTGTTGCCAAAGCGGGCGCTGCCTGCCTCCTCTTCCCCGATCTGAGCTGCAAGGAAGTGGTCAAGCGCTTTCCTGATATTGTTTTCTGCCAGGTATTTTTTTCCGGCCATAATCTGGGCATCAATCATCATTTCTCTCACCCTGCTGGTGCCTTCCCGGTAGGCAAACTTAGCTCCTTCGAGGTATTCCACTGCCTTTTCGGGCTGTCCGGCAAGTGTCAGCACTGCAATTTGCCGTATAAAAGAGTCATCGCGTTGTCTGACCACCCCGTTGCTGCCGTCAAAAAGCTTTAACCGCTTTTCAACTGGCGTATTGCTCATTTCATAGAGTGCATCCAGCTCTGAATAGTAGATAGGCTCATTTCTATCGAGATCTATGGCTTTCTCGTATGCCTGTATGGCTTTTTGCCCGTCGCCCATGTGGCGGTAATATCCCCATCCCAGGTTCCTGAAGGCTATCGCCAGTTCAGGATTCAATGTGGTTGCTTTTTCCCACGAGGCCATGGCTTTTTCGGGCTGCTTCTCATACAGGATATTTCCAATATAGTAGTGGGCCTTATCATCGGAAGGATTATATTTCAGTGCTGTTTGCAAAACATCAATGGTTTTGAGCCGGTGGGGGAAGATATAATCTGTCGGCTTTCCGGCAGCTATATTGAACTGTTTCTGTGCATCCTGAGTGTTGCCTGTCCGGTCATAGACATATCCAAGGTAATAATTAACTATAGGATTTTCTCCTTTGTAACGCTGGAGTATATCTCCCGCCTCGGCCAGCAGACCATCATCAATATAACCAGCTGCAGTCTCGAGGTAATTCTGGTCGAAGTCTCTCATCAGGGAGGTTAAAGAATTAAGTAATCCTGCGGCTTCGGGATCTCCCTTTTCTTTGACCGCAAGGTAGTGCTCGTTGCGCAGTCTGAAGTCAAGCGGATCGGCTTCAACGAAAGGGCTTAATGCAGCAATGGCTTCGGCAGGTCGGTCAAGTTTACGCAGGATGGCAGCCTTGAGGGCGACAGCACGGTTGTTTCTCGCGTTGGTCCAAAGTGATTCATTGATTTCGTGGAGTGCTTTTTCGTAATCGCATTCCATCACTGAGATTTGCGCCAGCTGGAAATAGGCAGCCGAATGCCAGGCATAATCCCATGCTGCCCGGTACAGGGTATCTGTTGCTTCCTTATAAAGACCGAGAGCTTTCAGGGTGAGACCCTGCAGATAGAGCGCCTCTCCTGAAGCGGGGCGGGTGTAGTCTTTGGTCAGCCTCCTGATGGCTGTTACAAAATGGCGGCGGGCATTTTCATAATCGCCGTTTTTCAAATACCGGTTGCCCACGGCTGTATTGGTCCTTACATCGCCCGGATCTCGTTTCAGTGCCTCAAGGTACCAGTCCATGGGATTGTTTCTGGGAGAATAAAACTGCTCCACCCGGCTGCCTGTTAAAAAAAGCTCCTCTACTGTCTCAATTTCAGACGGATCAGCATAGCCTTTCACCTCCTCTGGAAGTTCAGCTACCGGCTCCAGTTCAGCAGGTTTATAGCTCAGCAATACCTCGTTCGTTGAAAAATTTACCAATTCGGTATAAAGATTGGTTGTTTTGAAGGCTCCGTCTATCCGGATGGTTTCAGTAAATGGCTGGCCGGGCGAAATGGCAATTGTTTTTTCAAAGATGATTTTATCTTCGTTCTTTAGTATAACCTTAGCCTTATCTACAGTTTGGGTGGAATAATATCCCAGGAAGACGCTGTTGTTCTCCCTTGCTTCGAGGTTTACCGCGCCGTTAAGGTTGGCGTTTTTAAATCCCTGAATCCCTTTTACAGGGTACCAGTATTGTTTCCAGGTCTTCACTTCATAAGGCCTGATCCAGCTGTAATCGGGCTGATTGTCGGAATAGGCCCCGGTCATCAGCTCCACATAGGGTCCGTCATTCTCTGTCAGGCGGCCCTCGGTAGCCTGCCCGCGGGCTCCGGAACCCCATTCCCACAGCTTGGCCCCTTTCACGATATTGTGGTCGCCGATATGCACCGTTCCTGAGTTTTTTCCATGATCATACCCGCCCATAAAATCTTCCTTCAGATCGTGGACAAAGAAGGAATTGGAGTTGACCACATTTTTCCACCAGCTTATATCCACACCGCCGGTGAAATCAATTCCGGTATATTTCTCGGTTGAAAAAGGCCACCGGGTGAAACTGGTTTTGGAGTGGTAGGTGGCTACCTGAGCGCTGGGTGGAAATATCGTCTGGTAGTTCTCATTGGTATGTGCCGCCACATTGGCCCAGTATAAAAAGGTGTGTGTCAAGGGGGAGGAGTTGTGAATCCTGCCCTCCACTTCGAAGTAGCTTTTCCCGGGATGAAGGGTTACCCCGATGGTCCAGCGCATACCATGGCGGGGCTCGCTTTCTCCCACCCAAATGGTTTTGCTGCCATCGGCATTTTCTGAAGTAGTATAATCAACCGGCAGGTAGGTAGAAGCCCGGTGATGGTGCAGGACGCACCATTCGATCCCGCCCGAGACCCAGGCCCCCGTCATTCCGATGTTGGAGGGCTTCACCACATTGTTCTTATAGATGAAATGGTAATCGTTGGTTTTGTCGGTGGCATAATAGAGTTTGCCGCCAATTTCCGGGGTTATGGCCAGTTCAATAAATTCATTTTCAAGGACCAGCGTATGCCATGATTGTTCTATTCGCTCCTGGATGAACTGATCGTTGAGCGCCAGCGGGTAGTAATGCCGCGAAGCTCCCTGGTATGCTTCGCCCCTGAAAAAGACAGGATTCCTGTCGGGGGGCGCCACAGGCCAGGTGGGTAGCACCCAGGCTTTTTCGGTAAGTTTTACCTGAGCCGGAAG
>CAYMXK010000491.1:0-3396 GCA_964393915.1 uncultured Prolixibacteraceae bacterium | reverse complement strand
TTGTGCGGTGATTTTTGAAAAGTTGTGGGGAAGCAATTCAGCAAGATCTTTGCTGTAATCCTGATCGTAATTATGGACGTTGTTCAGAAAATAAACCATCCAGTCCCTGAAGTTGACGTCATGTGCCTTGCAGCATCCCAGCATGGAATAGATAATGGCTGCATTTTCAGCGGCATTATGGTTCCCACAGAATAACCAATTTTTTCTTCCCAGAGCGATGGGCCTCACCTGGTTTTCTCCGAGATTATTATCCATTTTCATTCGGCCATCCAAATGATACCTGGTTAGTTTATGGAAGATGTTATAAGTGTACCGGATAGCCTTCCCAATGCGGCCTTTGGGGAGAACCTTGGGCAGTTCATTGACCAACCACTTTTCGAAGGCAATCATTATTGGGTAAGACAACCGGGAACGCAGCTGGGAACGCTCTTCAAAAGAGAGCCCCTCCTGATCGGCACGTCTTTCCACTTCATACAGCAGACCAATTTGCTCCAGGGCATACGAAGCCCTGGCTTTATCCTCCTTCAAGCTTTCCTCAAATTGTCTTCTGCTATGTGCCCAGCACCCGATGGGGAGAACCCCTTTCTTGTTCTCGTAAATATCATAAACCGCATAACCGTCCGTCTGAATTATCCCCTGATAATCCTTAAACAATTCAAGCGCTACCTTTTGTGCCCGGGAACCTTGATCGTAATGAAAGAAAACCAGTTCTGACATCACTGCCCGGATCATCCAGATATAACCCTGAACCGTTTTATGTTTCTCGTTATTGATAATCGGGATGGTGGTCTCATCACTTTGGATATAATCCGAATTCAAAACCAGTTCCTTAAGCCGGTAATAGGTTGGTCTCATCAGGTCGGCAACATTCTGGAACCACCCGTTAATAGTGGCCGGGGCTATGGATATGCCCTGCTGTTTGAACATCTGGATCTGACGGTAAAAGGGAAGGTGATTCACATATTTATCGATGATTATATCGGCCAAAACAGTGGCTCCGGCATAGCTTTTAGGGATCGGTAGTAAAGGCATGGGAGCAATAACAATCTGTTTTTCTACATCTATGTCCTTGTTCTTAAGAGCATACTTGTGACGATTAATCCGGACTACATGCCAAGTTGGTGGATTGCGTTCAAGCACTTCTGTGATCTCCGGTTCCAGTTCTGTCCAGTTTTCAGTGTCAATAATTGGTGGGTAGATATGCACATCCACTCTGGGCAGATGTGCCGGTAAAGGCTTGCGCACAGGGGGATCATTCTTCTTTTCGACAACACGAATGGTCTTGTACCGTTCAATCTCCTCCCTGGCGCTGGTGGCCAGTTCTTTCTCCTCGGGAAGCAGGTCAAGACCTTCAAAATCGAGGGTTCTTTGCAAGGGGTCTTTATTGATAAACCGTTCGCTGGATTTGCCCCAGATTTTTCGATTTAATATCTCGACTTGTTGTTTGAGTTTTACGATGATTTGGTCTTTTGCTTCCAGAAGCTGTTGATAGTTGGTTCTTTCTGCCTCGAAGCTTTCATAACCGCTGAGCTGACTTTTCAGCTTGGATACCTCCCGGAAAAGCCGGTCCCGATCCTCCAAAATTTGTTGCACAAAAAGCTCTTCGCTAGCGGTCATTTTATTTTGTTTTATACGTCCCGAAGATACTAAATATCAGCGGAATGAACAAACAAAATATACATTATTTTATGCTATTTTACAGGTATTTTCCATCTTTTTTTAGTCACTTTTTCATCCGAAGAAACCCCTCGAACCATCATCACCAAATCTTGCCAGTTGGTATGAAACGTGTGGGTATTTTCATCAAAAACCGGCAGTCTGAAAGTGCCTGATTCAAGTTTCATATGGTATATCACGAGACCACCGCATTCCATATGCAGGATCTTCATACTGGTACAAGTACGGTTTATGAATATGAAAACATCTCCGTCCTGTACATTCCGTCCCATTTGGTTGGTCACCATACCACTGAGGGTATAAAAGCTGCGACGCATATCTGTTGGATGAGCATACATGTAATACTTCATCGAAGAGGTAAGGCTGAACATGCTACTGGTGGGTTAAAACCATCAGGGACCGCAATATCTCAGCGTCCAGTAAACCGCTCAGTTTTATATTGACTCCATTGGGGAAGGAAATCTCACAGGAAATTTGTTTACCGGAAGTATCAGGGAACGAATCCGGCTTCTTCTTTAGCGGTGCCAGTTGGCGGGATACCGGTTGCCCGTTTTCGAACACCATGGGCACAAATCCTAATTTTGCAGGAAGCTGGCCTTTTAACTTATGCTGCCAATAGTAGAACTTGGCCTCATTCATCTGATGATTGATACAAAAATCACGGATCGTAAGTCCGGATGATAAATACTCATCATAGATCGCCCGGAATTGTTTCTCATTAAACATGTCGGTTGCTTTTAAGGTGAAAAGCAAACGTAGCGACTGAAAATTAAAAAATAAATACGGGGTTCACCGAATGCTTACCTTTCAATTATTTCAAAAACATGGTTAAAAGCGTATGTCAAAACTATACCAGTATTCTCTTTATTTTCAAAATTACCTATTGGTGTTTTTATTATTTTTTCCTCACTTAAATAGGCAGAAACCACCCCAATTATTCTCATTTTATGCTTAGTGTCATTGGTATAGTTTGTTATGACAACTGGGCCACCAGAAAAACCCGGATTGTTATGTCCATCCAAAAATATTTGAGTAACACCTAAATTGTTAGTAATAAATGATGATATTATTCCTTTTTTTACAAATGGAATCGGAAATCCTCGATTGATATTACCAGATTCATCATCCATTTTTAATCCAAAAGGAAAACCAAGAAAAAAGCAGTCTTGCGATAAAGAATAACTTTTACTTCCGATATCAAAATTTAATTCTTTAATGGCTGCCGAGTGAATATCCAAAACAGCAATATCTATTGACTTATTCTCGTGTAACAATAGATTACAATTCATTTTTAACCATTTGTCACTTTGAAAAATTTCAATTTCAAGAGAACTGTTATTTTCTAAAGAATCTGGAAATAAATGTCTCGCAGTAATTAAAAAGTCTTTGTTTTCAATTGAAACGAGAAAAGTTGTTCCAGTTTTATTTCCGTATTTCAAATAAAATACTTTTTGCAAAATCTCACTCGGCACCATATTTTGAGCATTTAGGTTAATTGATAAAATCAAAATTTGTATTATTGTAAGAGGTCGTTTCATTAGGTCAGTTTTTTTTTAAATTAATAAAACTGTCCTCAAAAATATTTTAATTATGGGTTTTGGGTCCTTATGGGTATGTTATATGTGTAAATGTTATTTTTTTATATTTAGTGGGTTATACGATTTGTGAATATTTGTTCATTATATTTCTTGAGATTAGATTTTATGAAAGTATTTTTTC